>NZ_BMOM01000021.1 GCF_014647075.1 Deinococcus aerophilus
CCGAAACGGAAGAAACGTGGTGCTACTTGGCCATGACCCGTCTCCTGCTCCGCCGGCTGGTCACAATATGAAAAGACTGTCTCAGACAGTCTTTTCATTTCCAAAACGGGCTCTAGGCGCGGGCCACAGTGCTCGCCGGCCTGCCCACGCGGCAGGCTTTTTTCATACCGGTATTCCGCTCTTCCGCCGCGCCGCGCCGGGAACCCTGGGCAGCGCGGAGGCGTACCTTACAGATATGCCTCCTTTCAACATTCCCTTCCTCAACAAGACCTCGGATCTGCCCAGCGGCATGACCCACCCCACCTGGATCGTGCTGGACGTCACCGGTCCGTACCCGGAACGCAATCCCAGCACTCCCCTCGCCGCGCTGTTAAACCGCACCGAAACGCTCGAGGCCCTGCAGGCCCGCATCGAGAAACTGCGCGAGGCCGAGTGGCTGCACGGCGTTCTGGTCAAGATCAGCGAGTTCAGCGCCTCGCCCGCTGCCGCGCACGCCATCCGGGGCATGCTGGGCCGGCTCTCGCAGGACAAACGGGTGGTGGCCTACCTGCCGCAACTCACCATGACCGCCCTGATCGCCGCGAGCGGCGCCAAGGAAATTGCCGCGCCCGAGTCGGCAGACGTGATGCTCGGTGGTTTTGGGGTGGAACAGACCTACCTGGGCGAGTTCCTGAAAAAGCACGGCATCGAGTTCGAGAACCTGCGCATCCGCGAGTACAAGGCCGCCCTGACCCGCTTCTCGCAGGACCACATGGACGACGCCAACCGGGAGCAGCTGCAGGCCTACCTCGACGGGCTGGAAGCCGCCTGGACCGACGACCTTGCCGCTGCGCGGGGCGTGGACCGTGAAGCTGCCGCCGCGTGGCTCGCAGGCGACCTGACCAGCGCACAGGGAGCGCTGGAGGCGGGCCTGATCACCAGGGTCGCCTACGAGGACGAACTTGTCGGCCCCGGCACCCGCCCGCTGGCCGCCGTGATCGACCTGCTGATGCCGCGCCAGTTCGGCAAGAAGGGAAGCGGCAAGGTGGCGGTCGTGCCGGTGATCGGCAGCATCGTCACCGGCAAGAGCCGCAACAACCCGCTGCCCCTGCCGCTGCTGGGCGGCCCGATGGCCGGTTCGGACACGGTGGTCGCTGCCCTCAAGCGTGCCAGGGAGGACAAGGACACCCGCGCCATCGTGCTGTATGTCAACAGCGGCGGCGGCTCGGCCCTCGCCTCGGACCTGATGTGGCGCGAGGTCGCCACCTCGGAAAAACCGGTGGTCGTGGTGATGGGCGAGTATGCGGCGAGCGGCGGTTACTACGTCGCCACCCACGCCAAACACATCGTCGCCTCGCCGTACACCCTGACCGGCAGCATCGGCGTGGTGAGCGGCAAGCCGATCCTGAGGGAATTTAACGCCCGTCAGGGCCTGAATCCCGAGCGGGTGGGCCGCGACCGCGCGCTGATGTACAGCCCCAGCCGCCCCTACAGCGATAACGAACGCGGGCACGTGGAGCGCGGCATCCTGGAGGTCTACGACCGGTTTACCACCCGCGTCGCCGAGGGCCGGGGCCTGAGCAAGGCGCAGGTCAACGAGATCGGGCGCGGGCGCATCTGGAGCGGGCGCGACGCTCTGGAGCGCGGTCTGGTGGATGAGCTGGGCGACCTGCACACCGGCATCGAGCGGGCCTGCGAGCTGGCCGGGCTGCCCTACGACGCGCCCGTGTACACCGCCACCCCCAAGAACCATGGTCCCCTGCCCGAATTTGTGCAGGAGGCAGGCCGCGCCGCGCAGGTGGGCGTGTGGCCCTTTGGCCGTGAGCGGGTGCTGACGTGGTTCGATCAGGAAGTGCGGGTGCGCTGAGCGCAATAAAAACAGAAGCGGGGGGGGGCCAGCAGACAGAACGCTGGCCCCCCCCGCTTCCGTCCAGGAACTCAGCCGGCCCCGACCGCCTCCACGTATGCCCCGATCTGCCGCCGGATCACGTCCAGGCTGCCCTCCCAGAAGTCGGGGGTGTGCAGGTCGATGCCAAAGCGCGCGGCCAGGGTCAGCGGATCGGCGCGGCCGGTGCTGGCAAGCAGTTCATCGTAGCGGGCCTGGAACTCGGCCTCCGCCCCCGTTTCCCGCGCCGCCTCGTACTGGGCGTACAGACCCAGCCCGAACAGCAGACCAAAGGTGTAGGGATAGTTGTAAAAGCCCAGGCTGTAGTAGTGCGGCTTGACCGCCCACATGTGGGGATGCAGCGTCGCCAGGGCGTCGCCGTAGGTCTCGCGCTGTGCCCAGGTCATCAGGTCGTTCAGGTCCTGGGCCCCCAGGTCGCCCGCCTCGCGCCGCTCGAACACCGCCCGCTCAAACAGAAAGCGGCTGTGGATGTCCACGACAACCTGCGCGTGGCCCATCAGCTGCGTTTCGAGGACGTACAGCCGTTCGGCCCCGGTGGCGGTTGCCAGGGCCGCGTTCTGTACCACCGTCTCGCAGAAGATGGAGGCGGTCTCGGCCAGGGTCATGGGCGTCTCCCGCTGCAGGGGCGGGTGAACGGCGAGGCGCGCGTTGTGGTAGCCGTGTCCCAGTTCGTGGGCCAGCGTGGACACACTGTCCAGGCTGGGGGCATGGTTCATCAGGATGCGGCTGTGGCCCTGCGCCCAGCGCATACAGAACGCACCGCTGCGCTTGCCCTCGCGTGGGCCGGCGTCCACCCAATCTCCGGCAAATGCCTGCGCGGCGAAGGCTCCCAGCGGGGCCGAGTAGCCGCGGAACTGCCGCTCCACGAACCCGGTTCCCGCCGCATAGGTCCACTCGGTGCGCGACTCGCCCACCGGCGCGAACAGGTCCCACCAGTCCAGCTTCGCCTTGCCCAGCGCGCGGGCCTTGGCCGCAAAGTAGCGCCGGAAATCGGGAAACGAACGCACCACCGCCGCCTGCATGGCGTCCAGCGTGGCGCGGTCTATGCCGTGCGTAAGTAGGCTGGGAGCCACCGCGTCGGCAAAGCCGCGCCGCCGGGCCAGCGTGCCTTCCTCGCCCTTGACACCGTTGAGGGCGGCGGCAAAAACCACTTCGGAAGACTGCCACGCCGCCAGTTCTGCCTCGTGGGCGTCGCGGCGCACGGCCTCGTCCGGGTCGCTGGACAGGGCGCGCAGGGCCGTCACCGGCAGGCGCTCGCCCCGGAAGTCTCCTTTTAATTGGCTGCTGACATTGCCGTGAAGCTTAGCCCAGCCCCCGGCACCACTGGGGCGCAGGCGCGCGGCGAGGTCTTCCTCGGGCGGAGACATCTGATGTCGGGCGAGTTCCACGGCGCGGCGCAAAAAGCGTTCATGGTCGCAGGCCACCCCGGAGTCGGCCAGCAGCCCCGCCAGAGCCTCGTCATCCAGACGGCCCAGCCACGCGGTCAGGCGTGAGCGCAGCGGCCCCAGCGGCAACGTCAGGGTGGTAAAGGCCGCCATGCGCGTCTGGGCCAGCGCGTCGCGGCTGTCGGTGGTAAAGAAGGCGTTGATGAACGAGCCCAGCGGCCCCGTTCGCTCGGCCACGGCGTTCATTGCGCCCAGCACGCGTTCAAGCGTTTCTGGCATGACCACAGTTCCGTCCTTGCGCACGTCCAGTTCATCGAACAGCTGTTCCAGGCCCTGGATTTCAGCGCGCAGGGCACTGAGGTCCGCCTCGAAGCGGGGATCGGCGAGGCCAGCGTACAGGTCATCGGTACGCCAGCGCGGCATGTCGGCGGCCGCGGTCGCCCCGGCGGGGTCCGTGTTGACAGGGATCATGCGGGCAGTCTAGAGCAGGCCCCCGGCTCTATTTGTTTGGCGCCGCTTTCCGGAACCGCCGAGGACACTCCACAAATGTCGCGCCCCGGAACTGCTAGATTTAAGGAACATTTCATTAAGCCTGGCCCCTCACCCCCCCACGGAGGTTCCACCATGCGTACCCGCCTTACCCTGTCTGCCGCGCTCGCCGTCTCTGGCCTGATGCTCTCCAGCGCTGCCAACGCCGTGACCACCCTGAACGTCTTCATGGGGAGTCAGCAGCGCCCCGAGGTGTTCCAACCGCTGTTTGACCGCTTTGAGAAGGCCAACCCCGACATCAAGATCAAGATCGAGACCGGCGGCGCGACGAGCGAGGCCCAGAACCAGTACCTGACCACTGTGCTCGCTGCCCGCGACGACACCCTCGACATCTTCCTGATCGACGTGGTGCGGACCGCGACCTTTGCCGCGGCAGGCTGGGCCGAGCCGCTGAACAGCTACATCAGCGGGCTCGACGCCTACCTGGGCAGCTTCCTGCCGGGGCCGGTCAACGCGGCCACCTACAACGGCAAGCTGTACGCCATGCCCGCCTTCACCGACGCGCAGTTTCTGTACTACCGCAAGGACCTGCTGAGCAAGTACAAGCTGTCGGTGCCCAAGACCTGGGACGAGCTGACCGCCGCCGCCACCAAGATCCAGAAGGGCGAGGGCGGCAACATGCAGGGCTTCAATTTCCAGGGCGCACCCATCGAGGGCACCGTGTGCAACTTCTTGGAAACCCTGTGGACTGCCGGCGGCGACGCCAGGAACGTGGACAGCGCGGCGGGCAGGCAGGGTCTGGGGTTCCTGGTGGACTCGGTCAAGTCCAGGCTGTCCTCCCCGGCCAGCGCCGAGATGAAGACCGACGATTCGCGCCAGCAGTTCCAGGCCGGCAACGTGGCCATGGGCCTGAACTGGAGCTACGCCTGGGCACACTTCCAGGGCAACAGCCCACAGCCCACCACGGTCAAGGGCAACGTGGGTGTGGCCCCGCTGCCCGCCTTCGGCAAGAATGCCAGCGCCACCTGCACCGGCGGCTGGGAATGGGGCGTCAATGCCTACGGCAACCACAAGAAGGAGGCCGTCAAGCTGCTGCAGTTCATGTCCAGCGTGAGTGTCCAGCGTGAGATGGCCGTCAACGGCGCGTATCTGCCGGTGCGCAAGAGCCTGTACAGCGACAAGGCGGTGCTCGCCGCCAACCCGCACTTCAAGGCGCTGTACCCGGTGGTCCTCAAGGCCCGCCCGCGCCCGGTCACGCCCAACTATCCCAAGGTCAGCGAGATCATCCGCAACAACGTCTCTGCCGCCGTCGCGGGCAGCAAGACCGTGGACGCGGCCCTCAAGGACATGCAGCGCGACCTCGCCCCACTGCTGAAATAAGCGGCCAGGAGAGATGAAATTGTGAGTCAGAAGACCACCGTCCGGCCCGTGGACGCTCGCCCGGGCCGGGACCGGGTGCGGCGCGAGACCTCCGAGGCGCGGCTGGCCTTCTGGCTGCTGCTGCCTGCCGCGCTGCTGCTGTGCGGCGTGCTGCTGTTTCCCATGTTGACCACCTTCCGGGACAGCTTCTTCTTCAACAAGCTCACCGAGCCGTACAACGGCCAGCCCTTCGTGGGCCTCAAGAATTACGTGCAGATGTTCGGCGATCCGCGTTTTGGGCAGGCGATGAGAAACACCCTGTTCTTCGCGATACTGACGGTGGGCGGTTCATTTCTGGTCGGCATCCCGATGGCGCTCGCGGCCCACACGCCCAGCCGCATCCGGGGACTGGCGCGGGTGGCGCTGCTGCTGCCGTGGGCCATGCCGCCGGTCATGACCGGCCTGATCTTCGCGTGGCTGTTCAATGCCCAGTACGGCGTGTTCAACGACTTTCTGGTGCGGCTCGGCATCGTTCAGGAGCCGCTGCGCTGGCTCAGCACGCCGGGACTGGCGGTGCTGGCCATGGTCGTCACGATTGTCTGGAAGACCAGTTCCTTCGTGGCCCTGATTGTGCTGGGCGGGCTGCAGGGCATTCCGCGCGAGCTGACCGAGGCCTCCGAGGTGGACGGCGCCACCCGCGTGCAGTCGTTCTTCCGGGTGATTCTGCCGCTGCTGGCCCCCAGCCTGGCGGTGGCCTTCATCTTCCGGGCCATCAGCGCCGTGCAGGTCTTCGATATTCCCTACACCTTCATTCAGCAGGCGCCCGCCCAGGGACTGCTGGAAACCCTGGGGGTCTACATCTACCGCACCTCCATCGAGTTTCTGGACTTCGGTTACGCCGCGACCCTGAGCGTGGCGCTGTTCGCGGTGAGCCTGGCGGTCACGGCGGTCTACGTGCGCTTCGTGCGCGACGGAGCGAGCACATGACGGCCGAGCAAGCCGCTCCCGAACGCCTGTCTCCGGGTGACCGGGTGGGCCGCGTGCTGGGCCTGAGCGCCCTGATTGTCGGCGGTTTCTTTCCGCTGGTGTGGATGATTCTTACCAGCCTCAAGACCGAGGCCGAGCTGCAGAAATTCCCGGTGCAGTACCTGCCCGGCGCGCTGGACTTCGCCAACTACACCCGCGTGTTCACCGAGCAGCCCTTTGCCCGCTTCTTCTTCAACTCGCTGACGGTCAGCCTGCTGTCCACGCTGCTGTGTATTGCCGTGGCGGTTCCGGCGGCCTACGCCCTGGCCCGCCTGCAGGTGTGGGGGCGCGGGGCACTCCTCACGGCGGTGGTCGCCTTTTCCATGTTCCCGGTGGTCAGCCTGCTCGTGCCGCTGTTCCGACTGTTCCGCGGCGCGGACCTGCTGAACTCCTACCCGGCGCTGATTCTGCCCTACGCCGCCCTGAGCCTGCCGGTGGCGATCCTGACGCTGGTGGCCTTTTTCAGCGCCATTCCGCGTGATCTGGAGGCCGCGGCGATGGTGGACGGCACCAGCCGGGTGGGTGCGCTGTGGCGGGTCGTGCTGCCCCTTTCTGCTCCCGGTGTGGTCACGGCCGCGCTGCTGATCTTCGTGAACTCGTGGAACGAATTTCTGCTTGCCCTGAGCTTCAACACCAAGCTGGACATGCGCACCGTGAGCGTGGGCGTCACACTGTACCAGGGCGAGTTCGCCTTTCCGTGGCCGCTGATCGCCGCCGCCGTCGTGATCGCCACCATTCCGGTGGTTGCGCTGATCGCGATCTTCCAGCGCCGTTTCGTGGCCGGCCTGACGGCGGGCGGGGTGAAGGCTTGAGGTCGGGGCCACCCATCCGGAGGCTGCCCGGACCTCAAGCGACGGGGCCGGCGGCCTCCCCCATCTTCAGACAGACGCAGGCCCCTCCCCTTTCACCCACACAGGAGCAACGATGACCCCTTCCTCCCAGTCCGAATTTCTGTGGTTCCTGCAACTCTCGCGGGACGGCGAGTTCATCGGCACCAAGGACAAGCCGCCGCGCAAACCCACGCTGCCGTATCTGCAGAGCCTGATCACCACGGCGGGCGAGGCGGGCTTTGACGCGCTGCTCACGGCCACCAACTACCACAGCGAACACGAGAACTACACGGCGGCGGTGGCCGCCCTGGCCCAGACGGCGGCCACCGACCCGGCGCTGCTCATCGCCGTGCGGCCCGGCATGTTCCAGCCTGCCATGTACGCCAAGATGCTCGCCACGCTGCAGAATCTGTTTCCGGGGCGCGTGCGCCTGAACATCGTGACCGGCAGCAGTCCTGCCGAAAACGCCATGTACGGCGACTTTGAGGACCACGCCCGCCGCTATGAGCGCACCCGCGAGTTCATGACCATCCTGCGCCAGCTGTGGACCCAGCCCCCTCCTCAGTCGCACCGGTCTGACCTGTACGCCTTCGAAAACGCCGTGCTGGATCCGCCCCCGGCGCAGCCCATCCCGATTTACTTCGGCGGGGCGTCTCCGGTGGCGCAGCAGATCGCTGCCGATCTCGCCGACGTGTACCTGATGTGGGGAGAGCGCGAGGACATGCTCGCCGAACGCATGGCCCAGATGCAGGCACTGGCCGATAAAAACGGCCGCACCCTGCGCTATGGCCTGCGCACCCACGTCATCGTCCGGGAAACCGAGGCCGAGGCCCGCGCCGCCGCCGAGCGGCTGATCAGCCGGGTCGATCCGCAGGTGCGCGCCGCCTTCGTCGCCAGCCACGCCCATGTGGATGGCGTGGGCCAGCAGCGTCAGATCGAGATGATGAAAGGGCTGGACAGCGATCTGATGGTCGAACCCGGCCTGTGGGCCGGCGTGGGCATGGCCCGCAGCGGCGTGGGCGTGGCCCTGATCGGTGATCCCCAGCAGGTGGCCGACAAGATCCGGCGTTATGAGGACATGGGCTTTTCCTCATTCATCTTCAGCGGCTACCCGCATCTGGAGGAGGCCCGCCGCTTCGGCGAACTGGTGATGCCGCTGCTGAAGGGGAAAGCCGAGGAGGGCCGCGCCATCCACACCGACAAGGTGGCGCCGGTGGCCTGAGCCGCACCCGGCCCGTCACCGGCCCAGCGAGCCACCGGGGACCAGAAGTCAGCTGGCCCGGTGGCTTCTTGTCGCACCTTCCGCAGCGTCACTGACCGGGGGTCCGTCACCCGGTACGGCGCAGGCCCCCACCTCACCGGCCGTCAGGGCCACCAGACGCTCGGCGACGTTGACCAGGTGGTCGCCCAGCCGTTCCAGGCTGCGGGCCATGCGCCCGGCGGTCAGGGCGACTCCGGTGTCCTCGGGGCGCTCGAGCAGGCGGGTCAGGCTGGCCCGCTGCATCTGCTCGTACAGGGCGTCCACCTGCTCAAAATCCAGGCGCATGACCTCACGGGCAGCGTCCACGTCACGTTCGGCAAAGGCGTAGGCCAGCCGCTCGAGCATCTCCGAGAGCAGACGGACCAGCGGCAGCACGTCCTGCAGGGTGGCGCTGCGGGCGCGGGGAGCAAAGTCCTCCAGGTCGCGGGCCAGTTTCAGGGCGTAATCGCCGACCCGTTCCAGATTGGTCAGGCTGCGAAAGACCACCGTATGAAAGGCCAGTTCCTCGCGGCTCAGCGGCAGGGCGAAGGCGCGCAGGCACAGGTCCTCGATCTCGCGTTCCAGGGCGTCGGTCTCGCGTTCCAGCGCGTGGGCACGGACCGATAACCCTGCGAATTCGGCGCGGGCGTCGGCGTCCCGCACGGCGTCAAGCTGCTCCATGATGATGCTGAGCATCCGCAAAAAGCGCCCGGTGACCAGGCCCACGCTGACCGGTCCGGTGATCTGTACGGCGCTGCTCATGTTCTGGAGTATGCCGCAGCGGTGTAATGGGCGGGTCAAGCCGGACCGGAAGAATCTCTCGTCCCTGCCTGCGTGCACCCATCAGAGACCAGACTGTCCGCCAGACCCGGACGGGCGGCGGACAGATGGGAGGCAGGAACAGCTCAGCCGAAGCGTCCGGTCACGTAGGCCTCGGTCCGCTCGTCGCGGGGATTCTGGAAGATCTGGTCGGTGGAGCCGTGTTCCACGAGGTCGCCCACCAGAAAAAACGAGGTGGTGTCGCTTACCCGCGCGGCCTGATGCATGTTGTGCGTCACGATGACGATGGTCGTGACCTTCTTGAGCTCGGACATCAGGTCCTCGATCTTGGCGGTGCTGGCCGGGTCGAGCGCGCTGGTGGGTTCGTCCATCAGCAGAATCTCGGGGTCCACGGCCAGCGCACGGGCGATGCACAGGCGCTGCTGTTGTCCGCCGGACAGGCCGGTGGCCGGGGTGTTCAGACGGTCCTTGACCTCCTCCCACAGCGCCGCACCCTTCAGGCTGCGCTCGGCCACCGCCATCAGCTGATCCCGGTTGCGTATGCCGGCCAGCTTGAGTCCGGCAACCACGTTGTCGAAGACGCTCATGGTGGGAAAGGGATTGGGCTTCTGGAAGACCATGCCCACGCGCCGGCGCATGGCCACCGGGTCCACCCCGGCAGCGTAGACGTCCTGGCCGTCCAGCAGGATCTGCCCGGTCACCCGCGCTCCGGGGGTGAGGTCGTGCATGCGGTTGATCGCCCGCAGAAAGGTGGTCTTGCCGCAGCCCGAGGGACCAATCAGGGCGTTGACGGTGCCGCGCTGCACATCCAGACTCACGTTTTGCACGGCCTGCTTGTCGCCGTAGAAGATATTGACATTTCGGGCACTGAGGATGGGGGTCATGGAAAGCTCCTGCGGAGAAAAGAGGGAGAAAGGGGGCAGACCGGCCGCACTTACCTGCGGCGGCTGAAGCGGCGGGCGAGCAGGCTGGTCACGAAGATCAACACGATGAGCAGCAGTGCGCCCGCCTTGGCCATGCGCTGGTTCTCGTCATAGGCGCTGGTGGCCCCCCGGTAGATTTCCAGCGGCAGGGCGCTCATGGGCTTGCTGGGATCCAAGTTGACGTTGGGGTTGCCAAAGGCCGTGAACAGCAGCGGAGCGGCCTCTCCGGCCACACGCGCCAGCGCGAGCATCACGCCGGTGATGATGCCCCCGGCAGCGGCGGGCAACACGATGCGCAGCGTGACCAGCCACTGCGGCAGGCCCAGGCTCAGCCCCGCTTCGCGCACGGCCTGCGGCACCAGCTTGAGCACTTCCTCGGTGGTGCGAACCACGATGGGAATCATCAGGAAACCCAGGGCCAGCGCTCCGGCAAACCCCGAGAAACCGAAGCGCAGCACGATCAATCCGTAGGCGACCAGTCCCATCACGATGGCCGGAATGCCGGCCAGCACGTCGCTGACCAGCCGGATGGTCGGCATCAGCGGATGGCGCGGGTACTCGGCCAGGAAGATTCCGCCCGAGATCCCGATCAGGACACCGAAGACGCTCGCCATCGCCAGCATGGTCAGGCTGCCCGTGATGGCATTGAGCAGGCCGCCGCCGGTCTCGCCCTCGGGAGCCGGCACCTTGGTGAAAAAGTCCAGATTGATGGCTCCCAGACCCTCGCGCAGCAGGTAAAAGAAGATCAGGATCAGCGGAGCAACCACCAGCAGGGTGGCGAACAGGATCAGGCCTCCCATCAACAGGTTGCGGGCCTTGCGGGCCGGGCTGAGCTGTGTCGTGGGCCGGGGGCTCAAGGTTGCCGTACCCATCATTGGATTCCCTTGGGCGTCAGCCGCTGAATCAGCACGCGGGCCAGCAGGTTCACGCCCACGCTCACGAAGAACAGGATGAAGCCCAGCGTGACCACCGAGGAGCGGTGCAGCAATTCCTGGGCGTCGCCGAACTGGTTGGCGATCACCGAGGCCATGGTGCTCGCGTTGCCCCACAGGCTCTTGATCACGTCCTGGCTGTCTCCGATCACCATCGCCACCGCCAGCGTCTCGCCCAGTGCACGGCCCAGTGCCAGGATGACTCCGCCCATGATCCCGGCGCGGGCATAGGGCAGGATGGCGCGCGAGATCACTTCCCACTTGGTGGCGCCCAGCGCGTACATCGCCTCACGCTGGTCGGCGGGCACCAGACGGATCACGTCTCGGGCCACGCTGGCGGTGTAGGGCAGGATCATCACGGTCAGGATGATGATGGCCAGGGCCAGTCCGCGCCCGGCGCCGGAGGACGGCACGAAAAAGCACTGCAGGGTTGTTTGGTCGTTGGCCCAGATGCCCGCACATTTGGTATACAGCGCCAGCCGCTCGGGGTACTCGGGATTGAAGAAGGTTACCTGCCAGCGGGCGAGCACGGGCGCGATCACGAACAGTGCCCACAGCCCGTAGACCACACTGGGAATGGCCGCCAGCAGCTCGATCAGGTACCCCACCGGGTTCGCCAGCCAGCGAGGAGCGTACTCGGCCACGAACAGGGCGCTGGCGATCGCCAGAGGCACGCTAATGATCAGGGCCGCAAAACTGGTGATCAGGGTGCCCATGATCATTGCGGCGGCTCCAAACGTGCCATTGACCGGGTTCCAGGTGCGCTGCGTGAAGAACTCCAGGCCAATGCGGCTCAGCGCGGGCCAACTTTCCACACCCAGCAGGTACAGACTGACCACGAACACCAGCACGATCACGCTGGCCAGCGCCAGGATCAGGTACCGGAACACGCGGTCGCTGCCGCTGGACAGCGAAGCGCGGGGGGGCAGGCGGCGGGCAGGTTCACTCATGGTTTCATCTCCCTGGCGGGCATATGCCTGACAGTTGAGCGTGGGGGCGTCAGGAGCATGTCAGGCCGCACGGTGGGCGTTCGGAACGCAGGGCCACACCTTCCCTGCACTGTTCCAGCGCACAGAGAAACGGCCCCGGACATGTCCAGGGCCGTCGCGGGGGCACTGCGCCTGCAGCTTCCCGGCTTACAGCTTCTTGCCGCCGTAGGTCACGGTGTTGATGATGCTCTTGGCCTTGTTGGCCGCGTTGGCAGGCAGCTTCGCGTAGTCCAGCGGCTCGTTGTACTGCTGACCCGTCGTGGTCATCCAGCTCAGCAGCTTCTTGAGTTCCCTGGCCTGGGCCTCGGTGCGGCCCCCGTACTTCTGGTCCTGATAGAAGATCACGTAGGTGAAGCTGGCAATCGGATACGCGTCGGCGTTGGCGCTGTTGGTGATGCTCACGCGGGTGTCGGCAGGAATCACGACGCCCTCGGCGGCCTTGCTCGCCGGACCGTTGTCGGCCAGCACGAACTTGCCCGCCCGGTTCTGCACCGCGCCGAAGGGCAGCTTGTTCTGCTTGGCGTACACCAGTTCCACGTAACCCAGTGCACCGGGGGTGCTCTTCACCACTCCAGCCACGCCGTCGTTGCCCTTCGCGCCGGTGCCCACGGGCCAGTCCAGGCTGTTGCCCACACCGACCTTGCTCTTCCACTCGCTGCTGACCTTGCTCAGGTAATCCGAGAACACATAGGTGGTGCCCGAGCCGTCACTGCGGCGGGCCACCGTGATGGGCAGCGGGGGAATGGTCACGCCGGGGTTCAGGGCCGCAATGGCCTTGTCGTTCCAGAGCCGGATTTTGCCCAGATAGATGTCGGCAAGCACCTTGCCGCTGAACTTCAGGGGCGCGCTCACGCCGGGCAGGTTGTAGGCCGGCACCACCGCGCCGATGGCGGTGGGAATGTGCAGCAGCTTGGCGGGCGCGGACCCCAGGGCCTCGTTGCTCATGGGGTTGTCGCTGCCCGCAAAATCCACGGTGCGTTCGATGATCTGCTTCTGGCCGCTGCCGCTGCCGACGCTCTGGTAGTTCACGCTGGTGCCGGTGTCCTTCTTGTACTCGGCGAACATCTTGCTGTACAGCGGGTAGGGAAAGCTCGCGCCCGCGCCGGTCAGACTCTGCGCGGAGGCGGTCGTTGCCACAAGGGTCAGGCCCAGCAGGAAGGTCTTCTTCATGCCCTGAAGTCTGAGGGGCTTGTGTCAGGGCCGGGTCACTGAATCGTCAGCCGACGGTCAGCCGGAGAGGGTGAGGTTCGCCGTCATGTGGCTTACGTCCGGGTCAGGTCAGCCTGGCCGCGCCCCGAACATCTGCACCGGAACTTCATGCGCCCTTAAGTATCTGGCAAGATGCGGGGGTGACCCAGCCCCCTACCGCTGTATCTGCCTCCCCGCCCGCGCTGGAGCTGCGGGGCATCACCAAGCGCTTTCCGGGCGTGGTCGCCAACGACGCGGTGGACCTGACGGTGGGTGCGGGCGAGGTATTGGCGCTGCTGGGCGAGAACGGCGCGGGCAAGAGCACGCTGATCTCCATTCTGTACGGCCTGTATCAGCCCGACGAGGGCGTGGTGGCCCTGAACGGCCGGGTTGTGCGCATCGGCAGTCCGGCCGAGGCGCGGCGGCTGGGCATCGGGCTGGTCCCGCAGCACCCGCTGCTCGTCTCGCGGCATTCGGTGGCCGAGAACCTCGCGCTGGGCGGCGGCAGCGGACTGTTTCCGGCCCGGGGCGTGGCGGGGCGGGTGCGCGGGCTGTCGGAAAAGTACGGCCTGGAGGTGGACCCCTCGGCGCGGGTGGCCGACCTGTCGCCCGGCGAGAAGCAGCGGGTGGAGATCATCCGCGCCCTGCTGGGCGGCGCGCGCGTGCTGATTCTCGACGAGCCGACCAGCGTCCTGACCCCCCAGGAGGCCGCGGGCCTGTTCCGCGTAATGCGCGAGCTGAAGGCCGACGGACGCAGCCTGATCTTCATCTCGCACAAGCTCGATGAGGTGCTGGACGTGGCCGACCGCGTGACCGTGCTGCGCCGGGGCAAGGTGGTGGGAGGCGTGCCCACGGCAGGCGCCACCCGCGAGAGCCTGGCCGAACTGATGGTGGGCCGCGGCGTGGACTTTACCCGCAAACGCGGTGCGCCCCCGGCCACCGACGACGTCCTGCTGAGCGTGCAACACCTGACGGCCAGCGGCGCACGCGGCCTGCCCGCCCTGCGCGGCGTGACCTTCACGCTGGGGCGCGGCGAGGTGCTGGGCGTCGCGGGCATCGCGGGCAACGGCCAGAGCGAACTGGTGGAGGTGCTTGCAGGCCTGCACCCGGCCAGGGGCGAGGTCTCGCTGGACGGCCAGCCCTTGGTCGGCGGCGCAGCGCAGCGGTTCGGAAACGGTGTGGCCCACATTCCCGAGGACCGTATTCACAGCGGCACCGTTCCCAGCATGACGGTGGCCGACAACCTGGCCCTGCGCAGCTACGACCAGCCGCCGCTGGCCCGCGGTCTGGCCCGTGATCTGGGGGCGGTGGACGACCGCGCCCGCCGGGACGTGGAGCAGTACAGCGTCGCCACCCCGGGCATCCACACCCCGAGCCGCCTGCTCAGCGGCGGCAACATCCAGAAACTGATTCTGGCCCGCGAGCTGCACGGCAATCCCAGACTGATCCTGGCGGTTCATCCCACCTACGGGCTGGACATCGGCGCGACCGATCAGGTTCACCGCGTGCTGCTGGAACGCACGGCACAGGGCGCGGGAGTGCTGCTCGTCAGCGAGGACCTCGACGAGTTGCTGAGCCTCTCGGACCGCATCGGCGTGATGGTGGGCGGCGAGCTGCGCGGTCCCTTTCCCGTGCAGGAGGTCACGCGCGAGTCGCTGGGCCTGCTGATGGGCGGCGCGCATCCGCACAGTCTTCCGGGCGCAGAGCAGGGGGTGGGCGCATGAGGTTTGTTCCGCTGACCGCCCCCTCTGCGGCGCGGGCCGGACTGGTCACGCTGGCCTCGGTCGCCGTGGCCCTGCTGCTGTGTGCACTGATCTTCGTGTTCTACGGCGTTTCTCCGGCCGAGGTCTACACCACCATGTTGAGCGGCACCCTGGGCGATTCCACCGGACTGGCGGAGGTCGGACGGCGCACCATTCCGCTGCTGCTCATCGGCGCGGGGCTGGCGATTGCCTTCCGGGCACAGTTCTTCAACATCGGCGGCGAGGGACAGCTGCTGCTCGGCGCGGTCTTCGCGGCGGGAACGGCGCTGTTCGTTCCGATGCCCGCCCCGGTGCTGCTGCCCGCCGTGTTCGTCATGGGCGCGGTGGGCGGTGGGCTGTGGGCCCTGATTGCGGCGGGGCTGCGCCGCTGGAATGTCAACGAGATCCTGTCCACCCTGATGCTCAATTACATCGCCGTGGCGCTGGTAACCTACCTGATCGCCGGCCCGTGGAAGGGCAAGGACGTGCGCGGATACATCTACACCGATTCCTTTCCGGACGCGGCCAGCCTGCCGGTGGTGGCGGGCACACAGGTCCACTGGCCCACGCTGCTGCTGGGCGTCGGGGTGGCGCTGGGCCTGCAGTGGCTGCTCAGCCGCTCCACCTTCGGCTACGCGCTGCGCGTGGTGGGCGAGAACCCCGGCGCGGCGCGCTACGCGGGCCTCAGCTCGGCGCGGGTGATGACCGTGGTGGCCCTGATCACCGGGGGCGCGGCGGGTCTGGCCGGAGCGGGCGAGGTCGCCGGGATTCACCACCGCCTGCTCGAGGCCGGACAGATCAGCCTGGGCTATGGGTTCACGGCCGTGATCGTGGCGTGGCTGGCCCGCGGCAATCCGGCCCTGTGCCTGATCACCGCACCCGTCATGGGCATCATTCTGGCCGGGGGCGATCTGCTCAAGATCGACCTGAACATGCCCTTCCGGGTGGTGGACGTCTTTTCCGGCGTGATTTTGCTGTGCCTGATTGCCTCGGAGGTGTTCGTGCGCAACCGGGTGGTGTGGAGCACCCGGGAATGAGGACCCATCCAGAAGCGGCGCAGGCACGTCCCCCGTGCTCCCTCGTCCCAGGCTTTTCCGTGTTTTTTACCCCCGCCGTGTTTCTTAGCCCCACTCCCCCAGCCCAGCCGGAGACTTCCCATGGATAACATCGTCGTCGAAGCCCTGATCCGCGCCCTGGCGGTGGGCACGCCACTGCTGCTCGCCTGCCTGGGCGCGATCATCAACGAACGCGCGGGTGTCGTGAATCTGGGGGTAGAGGGCATGATGGCCGTCGGAGCCCTGGCCGCCTTCGCGGTGGCCTCGGCCGGCCCAGACGCAAACCTGTGGATGGCGGTGGGGGCAGCCATGCTCGCCGGGGCAGCGCTCGCCGCCCTGCACGCGGTCGCCACGGTAACGCTGCGGGCCAACCAGTTCGTCAGCGGGCTGGCGCTGGCGCTGATCGGCACGGGGGCGGCGGGTCTGCTGGGCAAGAAGTACGAGGGGTTGCCGCTGTTCAACAAGGTGGCCGATTGGAACTGGGGAGGCTTTGTCATCAGCCCGTTCACGGTGGCGGCCCTGCTGCTCGCGGTCGCGCTGGCCTTTTACCTGAACGCCACCCGGCCCGGCCTGACGCTGCGCTCGGTGGGCGAGAACCCGGCGGCGGCCGACGTACTGGGCGTACATGTGGGCGCGGTGCGGGTGCTGGCCGTGCTCGCCGGCGGAGCGCTGTCGGGGGTCGCGGGGGCTTTTCTGGCGCTGTCGTACCGGGCGTCGTGGGCGGACAACATGACCGCGGGCCTGGGCTGGATTGCCGTGGCGCTGGTGATCTTCGTGGGCTGGCGTCCGCTGCGGGCCGTGCTGGGCTCGCTGTTCTTCGGCTTTCTGTACTACCTGCAGTTCCGGCTGCAGGGCAACAGCCCCGTTCCGCCCGAGGTCTTCAGCGCCATGCCCTTCGTGCTGGTGCTGGTCGTGCTCGCGCTGGCGGGCCTGCGGGGGCAGCAGGGCAACGCGCCCGCCGCGCTGGGCCGGCCGTATGTGCGGGGGGAACGGTAAGCGCCAGGCTCCTGACGGCACACCCGTAACTGCAGGGCAAGTCCATCCGGCGACTTGCCCTGCAGCGGTATGTCTGATCCCAGGGGGGCTGAATCAGGCCGGGCCGGGTCTGCCGCGTCCCCGCCGACCAACCGGCCCGCGCTTCAAAAACCGGACCAGGAACAGCGCCGCAATGATTCCAGCGTAGATCAGCGGCGGCACATGGTCCTTCTTGACGCCCCAGTAGTAATGCAGCGCCCCCAGGCTGGCGGCCAGATACACCAGTTGATGCAGCCGGGTCCAGCGGGCAAAGCCCAGACGTTTCACCGAGTTCCGGCCGCTCGTCAGGGCCAGGGGCACCAGCAGCAACAGTGCCGTGAACCCCGCCGTGACGAAGGGCCGCTCCAGCACGTCCTCGGTCATCGCACCCAGGCTGAAGCCGTGGTCGAGCAGGTAGATCAGGAAATGCAGCGCGCCGTAGCCAAAGGCCAGCAGGCCCAGCGCCTTGCGGATACGGGCGGGCCAGGTCCAACCGGTGAGCAGCCGCAGCGGGGTACATGCCAGCGACAGCACGAGCAGCGTCAGGGTCAGCAGCCCGGTCTGCAGGGTCGCCCGCTGAATGGGGTTCGCGCCCAATGCGCCCGTGTAGGCGTCCCAGATCAGCACCGCTGCCGGCAGCAGACCGCCCACTGTGACCGCAGGAACCAGCCACCCCAGCGGGGCGGCCCGGCGGCGCGGCGCGGCTGCACCATTCCGGCCGGGCCGAGATGGCGTACCCGCGTTCCCGGCGCTCATGTTTAGAAGAACTTCCGCAGGTCCATGCCCGCATACAGTCCGGCCACCTGATCGGCGTAACCGTTGAAGGGCAGGGTCTTGCGGCGGCCCAGCTCGCCGATGCGGCGCTCGGTGGCCTGACTCCAGCGCGGGTGCGGCACGGCCGGGTTCACATTGGCATAAAAGCCGTATTCTCCCGGCGCAGCCAGGGCCCAGGTGGTCTGGGGCTGCTTCTCGGTCAGGGTGATCTTCACGATGCTCTTGATGCTCTTGAAGCCGTACTTCCACGGCACCACCAGGCGCAGCGGAGCCCCGCTCTGGCCCGGCAACACCTTGCCGTGCAGGCCCACTGCCATAAAAGCGAGCGGGTGCAGCGCTTCATCCAGCCGCAGGCCCTCCACATACGGCCAGTCCAGCACGTTGCTCCGCTGGCCGGGAAACTGTTTGGTGTCCAGCAGGGCCGTGAACTGCACGTACTTGGCCTTGCCTGTCGGCTCCAGGCGGCGGATCAGACCGGCAAGCGGGAAGCCCAGCCACGGCATCACCATGCTCCAGCCCTCCACGCAGCGCATGCGGTAAATGCGGTCTTCCAGGGGAAACCACGATTGCAGCGTGTCTATGTCCACGGTCTGCGGTTTTTTCACCTCGCCGTCAATCCGGACCGTCCACGGGCGGGGCTTCAGGCTGCCGGCCAGCCGCGCGGGGTCGCTCTTGTCGGTGCCGAACTCATAGAAGTTGTTGTAGGTGGTGGCCTGCTGATAGGAGGTCACCGCTTCCTGGGTATCGTACGGCCCCAGCGGGCGGGCCGGGCGGACGAAGTCGGTGCCCTGGGCCTCGGCGCTGCCCGCCCCAGGACGGCGGGTCAGGACCTCCAGGCCGCCGCCCAGCGCGGCCACCGTGCCGGTGAACAACGCGGCGGTTCTCAGAAACTCGCGGCGGGGATTCAGGTTGCTGCCCGGTGTCAGGATCCGGCGTTCGGCAACGGGGTCTTTCTTGTCCGGTGGGGTGCTCATGGGTGAACCTCCTGTGAAGCGGGGACCTCTGCTCAGCTATGTGCAGCTATATGCAGTCTGGACCCGAACGGTTCATTTCACCGTCAGCAGGCTCGCACACTGCCGCGCCCTCATTGAAGACCCAGCGTTCCGGCAGCGCCCGGTGCGCTACAGGAGGATGGTGTTGCTCTCCCACGCCCTCCTCGCCTGGGGTACCGAAAAATCCGCTGGCCTGCCCCTCCAACCTGTGTTCTGCCGCATTCTTGCTCCCCAACGTGCGGGCATGACGCAGTCCACAGATCAGCCTGCATAGTCAGCCCCGACCACCCCTCATTCGTGCCTGAAAACTTAAGGCACAATGAAGAAGTTCGTCGGCCCATTGCTCCAACCGGAGGATTCATCCATGAAAAAAACCCTGCTGACCGTACTTCCCCTCTCGCTGGCCCTGCTCAGCTTCGCTGGCCCCAGCGCACATGCCCAGAAAAGCGACAAGCTCAAGGCCTGCTTCATCTACGTGGGTCCGGTGGGCGACATCGGCTGGAGCTACGCGCACAACGAGGCCCGCCTGAAAACCGAGAAGGCGCTGCCGTGGCTGGAAACCAAGTACGTGGAGAGCGTCCCCGAAGGGCAGGCCACGCCCGTCATTGACCGGCTGGTCAAGAACGACAAATGCCAGGTGATCTTCGCCACCTCCTTCGGCTTCATGGACCAGACGCTGGAAGCGGCCAAGAAATACCCCGACGTGATGTTCATGCACGCCAGCGGGTTTAAACGCGCCCCGAACATGGGCACCTATATGGCGGACTTCTACCAGGTCTACTACCTCAACGGCATGATGGCCGCCGCCGTCAGCAAATCCGACAAACTGGGCTATGTGGCCGCCTTCCCGGTGCCCGAACTCAAGCGGCACATCAGCGCCTTTGCCCTGGGCGCCCGCGCCGTGAACCCCAAGGCCACCGTGGGCGTCAAGTGGATCAACGCGTGGTTTGACCCCAACAAGGCCCGCGAGGCCGCCGAGGCCCTGATCAGCGAGGGAGCCGGCGCACTGGCCTTTACCGAGGACACCGCCACCGTGGTGCAGACGGCCGCCGCGCGCAAGATTCCGTCGTTCGCGCACTACTCACCCATGTACAAGTTCGCCCCCGACTACGCCGTCAGCGGACAGCTGGTCCACTGGGAAAAGATCTACATCGATTTCCTGACCAAGGTTCACAACGGCACTTACACGGCCAAGAACCTGAACAAGGTGGATTACTGGAACCTGCTGCGCGGCGGCAGCGTGGAACTCGGCGCGCAGGACGGCATGGCCATCAACCCCAAGTGGGTGCCGCAGCTCAAGGCCGCCAAGATGACGGTGGGCGACAAGCAGGTCAGCGTCTATGACCGCGTGATGGCGCTCAAGACCGAGATGGAAAAGGGCGGCAAATTTGATCCCTTCACCGGTCCCATCAAGGACCGCAACGGCATCCTGCGCGTGCCCGCCGGCAAGGTCATGAGCGTGGCCGACCTGAACAACATGTCCTGGGTGGCCCCCGGCGTGACCGGACAGGTGGCCGACGAGCCCAAGAAGTAAACGGCTCCGGATAAACCCTGGCGCGGTCCCCGGCAAGTCATTGCCGGTGGACCGCGCCCCTTTTGCACCCGCCTGTGTCCTCTACCCTTCCCGTTCTGCCCGGCGGCGCACCTGATCCGGGGAGAGGGGGCCGCCGTGACCGGGCAGAATGGTGTGCAGGTCCATCGTGACCATGCCCCTGAGGGTCTGTAGCGCCTGCGCGTGGTCCGCGTTGTAGGCGGCGCGGGGCAGGTGGGCTCCGTCTGCCGAGGCGACCACCGCGTCGGCGGCCACCAGCACGCCGCCGCGCAGCACGCCGATCTGACCGGGAGTGTGACCGGGCAGGTGAACCACCGTCCAACCCAGCACCTCCTCGCCGGGCTGAACGGACTGGACGGCGCGGGCCGGCACCTTGGGATGAACCCGGGACACCAGCCGGCCCAGGTCGGGGCGGCCAGCCGGATACGGCAGCTCGTGTACCCGACCGGTCAGCTGCGGATGTTCCAGCGGGTGTGCCAAAAGCGGTACGCCGCGCCGCGCCGCCAGCCACGCGCCGCCCGCATGATCCACATGGGCGTGGGTGAGCAGCAAGGCGTCGGGCTCGAAGTCCCTCAGAAGGCGGGCCAGCCTCGGCGCGTAGGGCAGCGCCCCGGCATCCACCATCAACCGGCCCGCTGGGCTGCTCAGCAGGTAGACATTGGCGTACAGGGAATGCACGGCGACCGGGGGCACAGGAACCTTCACGCGCCCGATGATGTCATGCCCTCCTTCCAGCGGATAAGCTGTGGGCCTCGCCACACTGAGTCCTGCCCTTGCCCCGCCCACGGCAAGGCCGCTGCTCTTCATAGACGACCGACGCGCCTCCACCTTCGCCATCTCACGCCGTCTCAATTTCTCGCTTTTCATCCCAAGCGGTATCTGGAGTTTCCATGAATCAGATTTCCTGGCTGGCCGTTCCGACACCCGACACTGCCCCCGAAGGCGTGCGCAAACTCTGGAGCAAGGCCGAGGCCAATCTGGGCTTTGTTCCCAATGTCTTCCGCGCCCAGGCCCTGAACGGCGAGCAATTCCTGGCGTGGTGGAATTACTTCAACCTGCTCGTGAACAGGGAGGGACACCTGAGCAATGCCGAGCGTGAGCTGATGGCCGTGGTGGTCAGCGGCCTGAACCGCTGCGTGT
Organism: Deinococcus aerophilus; assembly: GCF_014647075.1. Classification (NCBI taxonomy): domain Bacteria; kingdom Thermotogati; phylum Deinococcota; class Deinococci; order Deinococcales; family Deinococcaceae; genus Deinococcus; species Deinococcus aerophilus. The sequence goes on from NZ_BMOM01000021.1 coordinate 21,296, forward strand.
ACTGCGCGGTCTCCCACGGCGCGGCCCTGCGCGGATACAGCGCGGACCCGCAACAGGCCGATACTGTGGCCGTCAACTGGCGGCATGCGCGCCTGTCTGCGCGCGAGGAAGCGTTGTGTGCCCTTGCCGAGAAACTCACGCTGCGCCCCGCCGAGATGACCCAGAGCGACCTGTCGCCCCTGCGCGAAGCGGGTCTGCACGACCCCCAGATTCTGGAGGCCGTGCAGGTCATCGGCATGTTCAACATGACCAACCGCATCAGCAGCGCACTGGGATTCATTCCTAACGCGGAGTACCACGCCCAGGCCAGGGAGGGCTGACCTCCCCCGTCCTCAGCCGCGGGTGTAGCCGCTGGCCTGCCAGCCGCAGCCTTCACGGACCAGATTTACAGTGCCACTGTAGGTATCGCTGACCGGTTTGCCGCTGCTGCGCTGCGTGGCCTTCACCGTGACCTTGCCCCCCACCTGGGCCGTGTTGCCGTGAATGCCCACACCCGTAATCTCGACTTTGTAGGACACGCCCGAGTACGTGGCGGTGTAGGCGAGGGCGGCGACAGACAGCGCACTGTTGGCGGCGGAACTGGCCACCGCACGGGCCGCGGCAATGTCCTGCTCCGGCGTCAGCTTGCATTCGGCGGTCGTGCTGTCCGTGTACGCAGCGCTGTCCGTGTACTGGGTACCCGACGAGGCCGGCATGCAGCTCACCATGCCGCTGGCCGCCAGACCCACCATCATCGCCCATCTCAGTGTCTTCATCAATTGCCCATGGTAGATCGCCCGACACGTCGCCGGTGTGGCATTTTCTTCAGCCTTACCCCCTCCCCCCCTCAGAAGAAACGGCTGACGTCGCGCACCACCACGAACATCATCAGCAGCATCACGAACGCGAACCCCGCCACGTTGATGGCCTGCTCCTGGGAAAAGCTCAGGGGACGCCGGCGCAGCGAGCCGATCATGACGAGCAGAATGCGTCCTCCGTCCAGCCCCGGAATGGGAATCAGGTTGAAGAAGGCCAGCGACAGGTTGAGCAGTGTGGCGACCTGCACCAGCGCCCACGGACTGGCGGCAGCGGCCCGGCCCACGATCTCGGTGGTGCCGATGGGGCCAGTCACGTTCTCGTCCTGCGAGAAATTGAGGGTCAGGAAGCGTCCGAACAGGTTGCCGAAAGCGCGCAGCACCTGCGGCACCGCCTGAACGGTGGTCGTCAGCGAGGTCTGGAAGGCAACCGGCAGAGGGGCGGGCACGATGTCCGGGCCGTAGCCGATGCCCAGCAACTGCCGCTGGCCGTTCACGGTGGGCTGCCACGCAAAGGTGACCGTGCGCGTCTGCCCGGCGCGTTCCAGGGTGAAGGTGTGCGGCCCCGGGGTGCCCAGCACGTTGCGCAGGTTCTCCCAGCCCATCACGGTGCGTCCCTCAATCTGCAGGGTCTCGGGAATCTCCCGGCCGTCTATGGCCGTAATCACGTCGCCCGGCTGAAGACCCAGCGTCTGGGCACGTGACCCCTCCTGCACGGTCTGGATGCGCGCCCGGTCGGCGGCCGGAATGCCCTGCGAGGTGAAGGTCAGGGTCATCAGGAAGACGGCGAGCAGCAGATTCATCAGCGGACCGGCCAGCAGCACCGCAATCTTGCCCCAGGAGGGCAGCGCCGCAAAACCGCGGGTGGCCTGACGGTAGCCCACCTCTCCCCCATCGGTCTTAAATTCCTCTGGAGCCATGCCGTCGATTTCCACGTACCCGCCGATGGGCAGCAGCGAGAGCCGCCACTCGGTGCCGCGCCACGCCCGCCGGAAGACCACCGGACCCATGCCGATGGAAAACGAATGGACCTGCACGCCCTGCCAGCGGGCCAGCGCATAGTGCGCCAGCTCGTGCATGAAGGTGGCCGCACTGATGATCAGCAGGGTCCAGAGCAAGCCCAGCGGGGTCAGGGCCGCCGAGAGACTCTGCAGAAAGCTCATGCCCGCACCCCCACCAGCTCGCGGGCCCGCACACGTGCCCAGGCGTCGGTATCGGCTAGGGCTTCCCAGCTCAGGGCCCCAGCAGGCGTCTCATCCAGCACCCGCTCGATCAGGCAGGGAATGCCCGTAAATGGCAGCTGCCCAGCCAGGAAAGCCTCGACAGCCACCTCATCGGCAGCGTTCAGGGCCACCGGCAACAGGCCACCGGCTTCCCCAGCACGGTACGCCAGAGCCAGACACGGAAAACGCTGAAAGTCCGGTTCACGGAACACCCACTCGCCGCGAAGCGGCCAGCCCAGGTGCCCGGCCACCTCACCGCCACGCCGCGCTCCACGCACGTCACCGGGACGCTGCATGCCCGTGGGCGCGGCGTCGATGGCATACGCGATGGGCAGGCGCATGTCGGTGGGGCCGAACTGCGCCTTGAGGCTGCCGTCGCGAAAGCGCACCGCCGCGTGCATCAGGCTCTGGGGGTGAACCACCACACCGACCTGAGACAGCGGCAACCCGTACAGGCTGGCGCATTCCATGACCTCCAGGCCCTTGTTCATCAGCGTGGCCGAGTCGATGGTCACCTTGGGCCCCATGCTCCACGACGGGTGCTTGAGGGCCTGCGCGGGCGTCACGCCGCGCAGGTCGGCGGGACCGTCACGGAAGGGCCCGCCGGAGGCGGTCAGGATCACCTCGGCCACGTCGGCCATGTGCTCACCGGTCAGGCACTGGTAGACGCCGGTGTGTTCGGAATCCACCGGCACCACACGTCCGCCGCCCCGGGCCGAGGCCTCCCACATCAGGTCCGCCGCCGTGACCATCGCCTCCTTGGTGGCCAGCGCCACCGCCCGGCCAGCCTGCAACGCCGCGCGGGTGGGTGCCAGACCGATCAGGCCGCTCATGGCATTGACCACCACATCCGCCTCCAGCGCCGCCGCCTCACTGGGGTCGGCAATCACGCGCAGACCGGAGAAGTCGGGGCCGGAAAACAGGGCCCGGGCCCCGGCGTATACCGTGGCATCCACGCTGACCACCGTAGGCCGGAACTCGCGCACCTGAGCGGCGAGCAATTCCAGATTGCGGCCCGCCGCCAGCGCACCCACCACATACCCACGCTCCCGGGCCACATCCAGTGCCTGAGTGCCAATACTGCCGGTGCTGCCCAGAACAGAAAGCTTCATTGCGCCCCAGCATGACGCATGCGGCGCGCGCAGAGTGTGGCACAAAAGCAGGAGAGCGGCCCAGGGTCCGCCTTCCCGGTTCTCAGCGCGAGAAGACGCTGATGTGCAAAAACAGGTAGGTAGCGGGCACCGCGAACAGCAGGCTGTCAATGCGGTCCAGGAATCCGCCGTGCCCGGGCAGGCTGGTGCCGCTGTCCTTGGTTTTCAGGGCGCGCTTGATCAGGCTCTCGGACAGGTCACCCAGCTGACTGGCGCTGGCGACCAGAATGGAATACAGCAGCGACTCGAAGGGCGACCAGATGCCGGTCAGGCTGGAAATGATCAGCACGATCAGAAAGCCTGCGAGCAGGCCGCCGACGGCTCCCTCCACCGTCTTTCCGGGGCTGACTTCCGGGGCCAGCTTGCGGCGCCCGAAAAAGTGCCCACCAAAAAACCCCCCGATGTCCGCGGCGAAGGTCGCGAGCAGCGGCAGCGCAAAGTACAGCAGACCCGAGGACGCATCCGGGCTGTAACGCAGCAGCAGAAAGTAGCCCAGCAACCACGGAATGTACAGCAGCCCGAACAGGCTGTACACGATGCGCTCCAGCGGACGCTCCCCGGGGCGCATGACCTCCATGACGAGCAGGTAACCCAGAGCCACGGTCAGCACCGCCTCGCGCCAGGAGCCGCCGGGCCACGGCGTCTGCGGCCACATCGGCAGGCTGGCAACGATCAGGGCGGCGGCGAAGACCCCCAGACTGACCCGCCGCACGTCGATGTCGTTGCGGTCGAGCATACGGATGTACTCGTACAGGCCCATGACCGACACGAACACCAGCGCGGGCAGCATCGCCCACCACCCGATCCACACGATGGCGCTGATCAGGGCGAAGCCGACCACACTGGTCAGAACGCGGGTGCTCAGCGTTTCCACGGCGGCCTCCCCGGCCATCTGTGGCCTGAAGATGAAAGGGAAAACGTGGACCGTGGTGATCTCTGCCCACGACCCACGCCCCACAGGCTGCGCTGTGCCCTCACCCGAGGATTTCCTGCTCCTTCTTCTGCACCGTACTGTCCACGCGGGCAATGAACTCGTCGGTGATCTTCTGCACGTCGGCCTCGCCGCGCTTGATCTCGTCGTCGCCGATGCCCTCGACCTTCTTGACCTCGTCCAGCGCGTGCTTGCGCAGGTTGCGCACCGCGATGCGGGCGTCTTCGCCGTAGGTCTTGGCGTTCTTGACCAGATCACGCCGGCGTTCCTCGGTCAGCATGGGCAGCGAGATGAAGATGGTATCGCCCTTGTTGTTGGGGTTCAGCCCCAGATCGCTGTCGCGAATGGCCTTCTCGATGGGGGCCAGTGCGCCCCGGTCCCACGGCGTGATGACCAGCGTGCGCGCGTCGGGCGTGCTGACGCTCGCCACCTGATCAATGGGCATGTGCGAGCCGTAGTAGTCCACCACGATCTTCTTCAGGATGCCAGGGTTGGCGCGGCCCGTGCGCAGCACGCTCAGGTTGCTTTCCAGCGACTCGATGGCCTTGCCCATCTTCTCGCGGGTCTCGGCCTGGATGGTTTTCATGTCGGACATGGGGAAACACTCCTTGGGGGTTGAAGGCGGGCGGATGGGGTTGGACAGGATTGTAACGGGTCCAGGACGTTCGCCGCAGGGGAAACGCCGCTTCAGACCACAGTTTTAACTTTCGATCAGGGTACCGACCCGCTCGCCACGGAACAGCCGCTGCAGATTGCCGTCCTGGAACAGGTCAAACACCACGATGGGCAGGCCCTTGTCCATGCACAGCGTCAGGGCGGTGGCGTCCATGACTTCCAGGCGGCGTTCCACCACTTCACGGTGCGTGGCCTGCGCGATGAACTTCGCGTCTGGGTTCTTGCGCGGATCGCTGTCGTACACGCCGTCGACCCGGTTCTTGGCCATCAGCACCACGTCCGCGCCGACTTCCAGGGCGCGCAGGGTGCTGGTGGTGTCGGTGGTGAAAAAAGGCGCGCCGTTGCCACCGCCGAAGATCACCACGCGGCCCTTTTCCAGATGGCGCATGGCCCGGCGGCGGATGTACGGCTCGGCCACCGCCGCCATCTGAATGGCGCTCATCACGCGGGTGGGACGCCCGGCACTCTCCATGGCGTCCTGCAGGGCCATGGCGTTCATGACGGTGCCTAGCATGCCGATGTAATCGGCAGTGGCGGCGTCCATGCCCACGCCGTTGCGGGCGCCGCGCCACAGGTTGCCGCCGCCGATCACCACCGCCAGTTCGACGTCTGTGCCCTCCAGGGCAGCGACAATCAGGCGGGCCAGACGGGCAGTGGTTTCGGGGCTGATGCCATAGCCCTCCTCGCCAGCCAGAAATTCACCGGAGAGCTTGAGCAAAACGCGCTTGAACATGGGGGGCCACCTCGGTGGGGAAAACAGAGAAAGAACGCGAAAGCGCGCAGACGATGGTCAAAGAAAATCCGGCGGACCGCAGAGGGCCGCCGGAATCACGAAAAAGTGCGGCCCGGGCGTCTCCCGGGGCATCGGCCCAAAAGGAGGAGGCGGCCACCTGCGCCGGCCTCCTCCCCTGCACTCACGAACCGATTTCGAAGCGGACGAAGTTGTTGACGCTGGCGTCCCCGAGGTACTTGCCCACGGTCACCGAGTTGTCCTTGACGAACTTCTGCTCGGGCAGGACTTTTTCCTCGTAGAACTTGCCGATCTGACCCTCGACGATGCGCTCCACGATCTGCTGGGGCTTGCCTTCGTTGATGGCCTTGTTCGTCAGGATCTCGCGCTCTTTCTCGATGTCCTCGCTGTTGACCTGCTCGCGGCGCAGGTACTGCGGGCGCTCGGCCGCCACGTGCAGGGCCACGTCCTTGGCCTGGGCCTCGGTGCCGCCCGAGAGGTCCACGAGCACGCCGATCTTGCCGTTGCTGTGCACGTATCCGGCGATGCGCTCGCCTTCCATGTAGGCCACGCGGTTGAGCACCAGGTTCTCACCGATCTTGCCGGCGGTGGCGGCCAGCGTGGTGCCCACGCTCTCGCCTCCGTCCACCGTGAAGTTCCTGAACTCCTCGATGTCGCTGGTCTTGGCCTGCAGGGCGGTCTGGGCCAACCCCTCGACGAGCGCCTGGAAGTCGGCGTTGCGGGCCACGAAGTCGGTCTCGCTGTTCACTTCCACCATGGCGGCGCGGTTGCCGTCCACGACAAAGCGGACCAGGCCTTCACGGGCTTCACGGTCGGCCTTCTTGGCGGCCTTCACGATGCCGCGTTCGCGCAGCAGCGCCACAGCCTTCTCTTCGTCGTTGCCCGCATCGGCCAGGGCCTTCTTCACGTCCATCATGCCCGCGCCGGTCAGCTCGCGCAGCTTCTTGATCGATTCCAGCATCTCGTCTCTCCTCGTTTGGTCCTGAGTGGTCCGGTGGTCCCGAGTGACTCTGAGCCCCTCGGGTGGTCCAACAAAAGGGGAGCGCGGCCCGCTCACCGCGCAGCGACGCCCCCCCGGTGCGGGTGTCTTAGCTGCGGCCCTGCGTGGTGGTCAGCTGGGCGCTGTCGCCTTCCGCGCCGTTCTCGGCAGCGGCCATGTCGGCGTTCTCGCCGTCCACGCGCTCACCCGAAACGTCCTCGCCGCCGCCACGCGCCTCGACGAGCAGGTCGCCGATGCGGTGCGTGATCAGCTGGATGCTGCGGATCGCGTCGTCGTTGCCAGGCACGATGTAGTCGATGACATCCGGGTCAGAGTCCGTGTCGGCCAGGGCAATGACGGGAATACCCAGCTTGTTGGCTTCCTGCACGGCGATGACTTCCTTGGTGGGGTCCACCACGAAGATCGCGTCGGGCAGGCGGTTCATCTTGCGGATGCCGCCCACGAAGCGCAGCAGACGCTCGCGCTGGGTCGCCAGCTCGATGCGCTCGGCCTTGGGACGGTCATTGATGCGCTCGGACTCGAACAGGTCGTCGAGTTCGTTCAGGCGGTCAATGCGGGTACGGATGGTCTTGAAGTTGGTGAGCATGCCGCCCAGCCAGCGGCTGGTCACGAAGGGCATGCCGGTGCGGCGGGCTTCCAGCTCCACGATTTCCTGCGCCTGCTTCTTGGTGCCGACGAACAGGATCACGCCGCCGCGTTCCGCGAGGTCCTTGATGAAATCGAAGGAGCGGTCCACCTGCTTCAGGGTCTTCTGCAGGTCGATGATGAAGATGCCGTTGCGCTCGGCGAAGATGAAGCGCTTGAACTTGGGGTTCCAGCGCTTGGTTTCGTGGCCGAAGTGAACTCCGGCTTCCAGCAGTTGCTTCATGCTGATGTAGGACATGCTTTGCTCCGTGAGCGTTGAAGTTGGGAAGAGTTTGCCGTCCTCGTGCCAGCCCAGCGTCCGCTTACGCCGAAGTGGTGGGCCAGGCCATGCGCGACGCTCCAGCGCGCACAGCGGGTCACGGGGGCACCCAAACGGAGAGTATAGCGGGTTTTGGCCGGGACATGCGGCGTCCGGAACGATCCGCCGCACCGCCTCTGCTGCGCGACGTCTTTCTGCACTGTGGCCTGCGGGGAGGCCTGCGGGGAGGCCTGCGGTCAGTTCAGGCCCAGCTCCGCCGCCGCGAGGCGGGCCACCTCCAGGGTCTGCAGCGCCGCGTGCTCCGCGTTATCTTCCAGAGACCACGCTGCCGACAGCCCTGCGTAGGCCAGAACCCAGCGCAGCACCCGGCCATGTTCCAGATTCGCGGCCTGTGCAATGACGTGGGCCTGCCGCGTCAGTCGGCCCGGCCGGGTGGCCACCACCAGGGTGGGGTTGCACAGGATGTTGGCGTGGTCGTAGCCGCGCTCTCCGGTCAGTCCCTTGGGATCGATGGCGAGCCAGCCGCGACCGGGGCTGAACAGGACGTTGCCGTGGTGAAGGTCGCCGTGCAACACGCCCACATCCTGCGGTTCGGCGAGCAGGGCGCGGGCCGTGGCGAGGGCGGTGACGAACACACCTCCCGCCGACGGAGCTGCCCTCTCCAGCGCCTGGAACCAGCGGTTCAGGGTCGGCCATCCGGGTTGCGGGTGGGTCCGGGGCAAGTGGCCCGCCACGCGGCACAGAATGCGGGTGGCCTCATCGTCCTGCCCCCGCTCCACCATGTCCGTCAGCGAGGGGTGGGGGTCCAGCCGTTCCAGCACCACCGCCGCGCCGTCATGCTCCAGCACGCGGGCTGCGCCCCGGCCATTCCACCAAACCATCAGCGAGTTGCCCCGCTGCTCCTCAGCGCTGCGGGCCACCTTGAGCATGGCCGCCTGCCCCTGGTAACGCACGGGCAACAGGTCACTGCTGTGGGTGTGCAGGGCCTCTCCGTCCTGCACGAGGGTCCAGCGACGCAGATGGGGTTCAAACACCACCCGCCCAGTCTGCACCTTTCGGGGGACTCCTGCGGCCACGTGATTGGGCCTACACTCTGACGGTCATGGATTGGTTTTACGCCATTATTTACGGAATCGTCGAGGGCATCACCGAATTCCTCCCCATCAGTTCCACCGGTCACCTGATCCTGACCGGCAACCTTTTGGGCGTGCCGTGGCCCAAGGACGTCAAGGACACCTTCGAGGTGGTGATTCAGGGCGGCGCGATTCTGGCGGTGCTCGCGTACTACTGGCGCGACTTTCTGAAGATCCGCCACATTGCCTCGGACCGCTCGCAGGGACGGCTGTGGCTGGGAGTACTCGTGGCGGTCATTCCCGCCGTGATTCTGGGGCTGCTGTTCGGCGACATCATCAAGGCCAACCTGTTCCGGCCCAGCGTGGTCGCGTGGGCCCTGATCGTGGGCGGCGTGGTGATCTGGCTGGTCGAGAGCCGGCGCACCCAGCCCACGGTCCACACCATCGAGAACATCGGCGTGCCCCGGTCCCTGATGATCGGCGTGCTGCAGTGCGCGGCGTTGCTGTGGCCCGGCTTCTCGCGCAGCGCGAGCAGCATCCTGGGCGGCATGGTGCTGGGCCTCGACCGGCCCACCGCCACCAAATTCAGCTTCTATCTGGGCGTGCCCACGCTGGGCGGCGCGGCGCTGCTGGACTTCATCAAAAGCCGCGACATCCTCGGGCAGATCGGCGTCCTCAACGTCTTGCTGGGCGCGGCGGTCAGTTTTGTGGTGGCCTACTTCGCCATCGGCTGGCTGCTGCGCTTCGTGTCCAGCAACAACTTCAAGGGCTTTGCCCTGTACCGGGTAATCGTGGGCGTCGTGATCCTGATCCTGATCGCCACCGGCGTGCTGAACAACGGCAGCCTGGCGTAACGTCCCCAGGCACACCGAAAGGCCGCCTTGGGGGGATGCGGCAGGCAACGAGCGAACGGCAGTGCTAAGCTGCCCCACATCCGTCCGCTGCCTGCCGCGCCCATCTACCGGCCCTTTCTGGAGGGCACCTACACCGTCTCGGCGGGACTGTTCCGCCTGGGAAAACAGCCGGTGCCGTGGCGCGAGGACGGCGCGGCAGAGTCCCACACCTTTGAGCCCGACAGCTCCTGGGCGCAGTTTGTGGACAGCAAATGGGCGGCCCACCGCCGGGGGCTCCACCACTACGCCGGAGAAGCCAACCTCGCGCCGGGCCTGCGTGAGGCAGCCCTGAACTTCGTGGCCCACACGCTGGCCGCCGAAAGTGGTGGGGCCATGACCTGGGACGGCCGGACCTTCTGCAACCTGCGGCTGGGGTGGGAGGCGACGCTGGACCTCCGGCGGGGCAGCGTGGATGGGCTGCGGCGCTTCGAAGCGCCGTGGTCTGCCCTGCGGAGCGACCTGGAACCGGTGGGGGCCCTGGACTTTCTGGGCCTGAACGCCGCCGAGGACCTCGCGATCATTGCCCGTGACCCGGTGACCGGACGCGACTGGCTCGCGGCGGCGCACGTCCTCTCGCCGGGCCATTGGGACCCGCGAGACAAGCTGGGGCGGGACTTCGTGGCGGTGCATGGTCCGGTCGCGGGCGCCGGGCGCATGAATGCCACCGCGCCCCGGCTGGTCGAGGCCGTGATTCAGCGCGGCCCGTTTCTGCGCTTTGCCTGGGGCCTCACGGCAGATGACCGGCTGGACCACCACCCCGAGCTGAGTGCCTCCGCGCCCGAAGCGTTTGACCCGGAACAGACCTATGTGCGGGTGGAGCGGCAGACGCTGACCGGTTTTCCAGATCAGCACGGAGCGCTGTTTACCATCCGGCCCTACCTGTACCCGCTGCGGCAGGCCGTGCGGGAAGCGGCACACGCCCAGGCCCTGGCCTGCGCGCTGCGCAGCATGACGCCACAGCAGCGGACCTATAAGGGTTTGGGGGCCATTCTCCCGGACCTCCTCATCTGGCTGGACGCACGCGCTCTAGACTCGGGGCCGTGAAGCCGCCCGCCCTCCTGTACGCCCTGCTCGCGACCGTGCTGGCGGGGTGTGACCTGCCCTCCGGCACCCAGGACGCCCAGAGCCAGCCGCAGATTCAGACCCAGCGTGCGCCCGATGCGGCGGAGGCGCTTGATCCTGCCAGCGGACTGCGCTGGATGTCGGCGGACGCCCTGCCGCGCGAGGGCACCCAGGTGCTGACCGCCATCCGGAAGGGTGGCCCGTTTCGCTACAGCAAAGACGGCACGACCTTCGGCAACCGTGAGGGGTTGCTGCCGCAGCAGCCGGGCAATTATTACCGCGAATACACCGTTCCCACCCCCGGCGAGGCGGACCGGGGAGCCCGCCGCATCGTGTGTGGAGGCTTGCCCATCACCCGCGCCGATGAGTGCTACTACACCGCCGACCATTACAGCAGCTTCCGGAGGATCCGCCCATGATGCAGGTGTTTGACGAACGGCCGGGCGGCATCCAGCGTGCCCCGCACGAACCGCGCATTCTGGCGGCCGGTCATCAGGTCAGCCTGCGCGAGATCTCGTTTTCCGAGGTGGACGACAAGGACGGCCTGATGCTCGCCATGTTGCGCGGACTGGCCCTCACCGACAGTTTCGGGCGCAACTGGGATGCTCTGTACGATGTCCTGACCGATCCCGAGGGCCGCCCGCCCCGGCTGGCCCTGCTGCTGTGCGATTACCTGCACTTCTGCAAACGCCACCCGCGCCTCAGCGCCGATCTGGAGCGCGTTCTGCTGGACGCTCAGAAAACCCTGGATACCCAGGACCGACAGTTGTGGTTGCTGACGGAGGAACCTGACAGCGACACCCGGCACTGGTAGGGTCAGCTTTGCGGCCAGGAATTCACGGGCGGCGGAGAACCCCCGCACAGGAGTCCTCCGCCAGCTCATTTGCGAATCCCGGTTCAGCTCTGAACGAGGTCCTCCGCCAGGGTGGGATACGAGGTGTACCCCTGCGCGCCGCCGCCATACATGGTGGCCCGGTCGGGCTCGGCGATGGGGGCATTCTGCCTCAGCCGCTCCACCAGATCGGGATTGGCGATATACGCGCGGGCAAAACCGATCAGGTCGGCCCGGCCGTCTTCGAGGGTCTGTTCGGCTGCCTCACGGTCATAGCCCCCGGCCGTGATGATGACGCCCCGGAAGGTGGAGCGCAGCAGCGCCGTGGGATTGTGTCCCTCCATGCCCTGGGGAGGCGCGTCCTGCGAGGCGTCCACCACATGAACATATACCGGGGCCAGCGCGTCCAGCGCGCGTCCCACGTATTCGGTGGTGGCCACTGGATCGGCGTCGCTCATATCGCCAAAGACGCCCCCGGGCGACAGCCGCACGCCCACCCGCTCGTGGCCGATCGCTTCCGTTACCGCCTGCACAACCTCCAGCAGCAGGCGGGCCCGGTTCTCGATGCTGCCGCCATACCTATCTGTCCGGTGGTTGGTCCCGCTCTGCAGGAACTGGTCGAGCAGATAACCGTTGGCGCCATGAATCTCCACGCCGTCGAAGCCCGCCTCCAGGGCGTGGATGGCCGCCTGACGGAAATCGGCCACGATGCCAGGGATTTCGTCGGTTTCCAGGGCCCGGGGCGTCTCAAACTCCACCATGCCCGCCTGCGTGAACAGCTGGCCGGCCGGCCGGATGGCCGAGGGAGCGACCGGCAGTTTGCCACCGTGGTAGGACGAGTGCGAGATGCGCCCGACATGCCACAGCTGGGCGAAGATTCGGCCCCCGGCCGCATGAACGGCCTCGGTCACTGGCCGCCACGCGGCCACCTGCTCTGCCGTGTGCAGGCCGGGGGTGTCCGGGTAGCCCTGGGCCCCCGCCGACACCTGGGTCGCCTCCGTGATGATCAGGCCTGCCGAGGCACGCTGGGCGTAGTACTCCGCCATCAGGGCGGTGGGAACGGTACCCACCGCGCGGCTGCGGGTCATCGGGGCCATCACCACACGGTTGGGAAGTTGCAGTGCGCCGAGTTCAAAAGGTTCAAACAGTTTCATCTTGTCTCCAAAACAGGGGGGCCCGGGAGGATCAGGGCCCATCAGAAGGGTGCGGGACCTCCCGAGAGCCGGGCAGGAGGTCAAGCGCGCAGCATAGAACCTTCAAATCGATGGTTTGAATAATAAATCACTATATTCGGTAAATCTAAATGTGGTGGGCAGAGTGCGCTCAAAAATTTTATCCGCCCATGAACCAATAACAGAAGGCCCGCACAGGGCGGGCCTTTCTCTGGTGGGTCGTGTAGGACTTGAACCTACAACCCGCTGATTAAAAGTCAGCTGCTCTACCGATTGAGCTAACGACCCGCCGCGCCGTGCCGCCCACGCAGGGGCGTTTTGCAGCGGGTGTGAGTATACGGAGGGCCGCCCGAACTGTCAATCTCCGGCGGCTTCCAGACAGCTCAGCGCCGGACGTTGGGCGGCAGGTTGGGCATGCGGGGCGGCTTGCCCCCGGGGCCCTTGCCGCTCATGCGCCCCAGCATTTTCATCATGTCCTTCATCTGCTCGTGCATCTTGAGCAGCTTGTTGATGTCCTGCACGCTGTGGCCGCTGCCCGACGCGATGCGCTTGCGCCGCCGCCCGTCAATAATCTTGGGATTGCGCCGCTCTTTCAGGGTCATCGAGCTGATCATGGCGTCGATGCGCTGGATCTGCTTCTCGTCGACGTTGAAGCCCTCGGGCAGCGCACGGCTCATGCCGGGAATCAGCTTCATCAGCTCGCCCAGCGGGCCCATCTTGCGAATCTGGCGCAGCTGGGTCAGCAGGTCCTCAAGGTCGAAGTCGCCGGGCTTCTTGACCTCCATCGCCTTGAGGTCTGCCTGCTGCGCCCGCTCGATCAGTCCCAGCACGTCGCCCATGCCCAGGATGCGCCCGGCCACGCGGTCCGGGTGGAAGGCGTCCAGGCCCGCGATCTTCTCGCTGGTCCCGGCAAAGTAGATCGGCTTGCCGGTCACGCTGCGCGCCGAGAGCGCCGCTCCGCCGCGGGCGTCACCGTCCATCTTGGTGATGATCAACCCCGACACCTGCACGCGCGTGTCGAAGGTCTGCGCCACGTTCAGCGCCTCCTGCCCAGTCATGGCGTCCACCACCAGCAGCGTTTCGGTGGGCTGCATGGCGGCCTGAAGGTCGGCGAGCTGGTCCATCAGCGCCTCGTCAATCTGCAGGCGGCCTGCGGTATCCACGATCACCAGATCACGGAAATCGGTTTTCAGGTGTTCGTCCACGCGGCGGCGGGTCTCGGCCGGAACCTCGCCGTCGGCGACCTTCAGCACCGGCACACCCACCTGCCGGGCCAGCACTTCCAGCTGGTCGCGCGCGGCCGGGCGCTGGGTGTCGGCGGCGACCAGCAGCACGCGGCGGCCCTTGCTCTTGTAGTACGCAGCCAGCTTGCCGGTGCTGGTCGTTTTGCCCGCACCCTGAAGGCCGACCATAAACCACACGTTGCCCTCGGTCTTCAGCTCGGGCTGCACCGTCTTGCCGCCCAGGGTCTCGATCAGCTCGTCATGGACTAGCTTCACGACCGTCTGCCCGGAGTTCAGGCTGCCCGCCACCTCCTGACCCACCGCCTTCTCGGAGACGCGGGCCACAAATTCCTTCGCGACGCCGAAGTTCACGTCCGCTTCCAGCAGCGCCATACGGATCTCTCGCATGGACGCCTTGACCTGCGCCTCGGTCAGCTGGCGCTCCTTGCCCATCCGGTCCAGGATGTCCTGCAACTTGTTGCCCAGGGACTCAAACATGAGGGCAAATTAGCACGCGGGGGCGGGCCTTTTCTGTCACCACAGGCGGAAAGCCGTGAGACGGACCCTATGCTGTTGTCATGGACAAACTGGTCCGCGACCGCATTCCTGAATTGTTTGGCGGCAGTGCCCGCGCCCTGGACCCGGAGGAGTTCCGCGCCGCCCTGGGGGCCAAGTTGCAAGAGGAGGTAGCGGAATACCTGCACTCGGGAGAGGAACTGGAACTTGCAGACGTGCTGGAGGTCGTGTATGCCCTGGCCCGCCTGAACGGACTGACCCCCAGCGAACTGGAGGACCTGCGGGCCCAGAAGGCCGGGGAGCGCGGCGGCTTTGAGGCGCGGCTGTGGTGGACCGCACCTACCTCAGACCCACCAGGGCCGTGCTGAGACACGCCAGGGCCACCCCGGCCCACTGCACGCCGCCTAGGCGCTCGCGGTTGAAGACCAGGGCCAGCACCGTCGTCAGCACGATGGACATGCTGCCCAGGACCGTCACGACGCTGTCCTCGCCGCGTCCCAGGCCCAGCGCCGTGAACAGGACCGCCGCCGTGGAGAGCAGGCCGGACACGCCGGCGTATTTCAGCGCCCCGGGACCGGCCAGGGCAGGCAGTCCGGCGCGGCGCTGTCGCCACACGCTCAGGGTCAGGAAGGTCAGGACCAGGGTACACAGCCGCAGGGTCCACGTGCCCTGTACGCCGCCCACACGGGGCGTCAGGCCGTGGCCCATCACGAAGAAGCCCGCTCCCAGGGTCAGCGCGGCGAGGATGGCCCACCACGCTCCCTGAAGCTGCGCGGGGGTGGACCGGACTCCCTGTGGGCGCTGCGGCAGCGATACCAGCACCACCGCTGCCAGCACGCCCAGCAGCCCCACGCCGGTCAGCAGCGTCAGCCGCTCGCCGCTGAGCCACGCCAGCGCGGTGGTCACGGCTCCGTAGCTGCCCATGACCGGAGCCACCACCGCGAGTTGCCCCAGCCCCAGCGACTGGTAAAAGGCCAGTCCGCCCACCGTCATCAGGGTGGAGGCCCCCAGCGCCCAGGCCCACGCCACGGCGTCGGTGGGAATGACGCTCTGTCCGGTCAGCAGCAGGTATGCCAGCAGCGCCGCCACGCCAAAGCCCTGCGCCACGAAGGCGGCGCGCATGGCTCCCATCCGCCGCGAGGCCGGCTGCGCCAGATAGTCCGCAAACCCCCACGCCAGCGCCGCCAGCAGACCCAGGCCCACGCCGCTCACCGCTTCACGACCCGACCTGTTTCTTGCAGACCCACCGGCAGAGGATAGCGGTCCCGGTCTTCCTAACGCCCGTTAGGTTCTGCGCGCTATCCTGCCTGCCATGAGCAAAGCTGTAATCGTGGCGGCGTCGCGCACGCCGACGGGCAAGTTTCTGGGGGCGCTGGAAAGTGTGGGCGCCGTGGAGCTGGGCAGCATCACCCTGGCCGAGACGCTGCGGCGCTCGGGGCTGCCGGCCGACGTGATCGAGGAAGTCATCATGGGACAGGTCGTGCAGGCGGGCTGCGGGCAGAACCCGGCGCGGCACGCGGCCCTGAAGGCGGGCCTGAGTCATGAGGTCGGCGCCCTGACCATCAACAAGGTCTGCGGCAGCGGCCTCAAGGCGGTCATCCTGGCCGCGCAGAGCATTCGTGCGGGCGACCAGAGCGCGGTGCTCGCGGGCGGCATGGAAAGCATGAGCAACGCCCCGCACCTGCTGCCCGGCGCCCGCAAGGGCTACCGCCTGGGCCACGCACAGGTGCTGGACGCCAACACCCACGACGGGCTGTGGTGTTCCATCAACGACGAGGGCATGGGCCTGACCGGCGAGCGCGTGGCCGACAAGTACGGCATCAGCCGCGAGGAACAGGACGCCTTCGCCACCCGCAGCCACCAGCGGGCCATCGCGGCGCAGGAAGCCGGGCGCTTTGCAGACGAGATCGTGCCCGTGACCGTCAGGGGGCGCAAGGGCGACACCGTGGTGGACGCCGACGAGGGACCGCGCGCCGACACCAGCCCGGAGACGCTGGCCCACCTGAAACCCGCCTTCAAGAAGGACGGCTCGGTCACGGCGGGCAACGCACCCGGCCTGAACGACGCGGCGGCCAGCCTGCTGATCATGTCCGAGGAAGCCGCGGCGGCACACGGCCTGACCCCGCTCGCCGAGATCGTGGAGTACGCCACCGGAGGCCTGGCCCCCGAGTGGGTCATGATGACGCCCGTGCCTGCCACGAACAGGCTGCTGCAGAAGCTGGGCTGGACGGCGGCCGACGTGGACCTGTGGGAACTCAACGAGGCCTTCAGTGCCCAGAGCTTGGCCGTGATGAACGAACTGGGCCTGAACCCCGACCGGGTGAACGTCAACGGCGGCGCAGTGGCGCTGGGCCATCCGATCGGCGCTTCGGGAGCGCGCATCCTCGTGACCCTGCTGCACGCGCTGAAGCAGCAGGACAAGGAAACCGGCGTCGCCACCCTGTGCATGGGCGGCGGCAACGGCCTCGCCCTGGCCGTCAAGCGGGTAGGCTGAGCGCATGGCACCGACCCTGTGGATCATCGAGAGCCGTTACACCAAGTCCGGCGATGAACTGGCCGCCGTCACGCCCCGCCACCGCGAATGGCTGGACCAGCATTACCGCTCGGGCGTGTTCCTGACCTCCGGGCGCAAGCTGGACAACACCGGGGGCGTGCTGGTGGCGCAGGCAGAGAGCGAGGAGCAGCTGCGCGACCTCTTCAAGGACGATCCCTTCGTGCTCGAAGGCTGCTCCGAGTACCGCTACACGCCATTTACTCCGGTCAAGCGCGGGCGGGCGCTGGAGCTGGACGGCGTGGCGCTGGTGGAGTGAGTGGCTCTCAAGTAATACGCACTCTCTTCCGTTTGATCCCCGGGGATGGGATCAGACTTCCCGTGTGCCCGGACAGCCCCAACAAGCTCAAACACAGC
Organism: Deinococcus aerophilus; assembly: GCF_014647075.1. Classification (NCBI taxonomy): domain Bacteria; kingdom Thermotogati; phylum Deinococcota; class Deinococci; order Deinococcales; family Deinococcaceae; genus Deinococcus; species Deinococcus aerophilus. The sequence goes on from NZ_BMOM01000021.1 coordinate 38,404, forward strand.
TGAGGAGAAAGAATGAAATTCGGAGTCATCGGCGCAGGACAGATGGGCGGCGGCATCGCGCAGGTCGCCGCGCAAAGTGGATTTGACGTGATCGTGCAAGACGTGCAGCAGGAGTATCTGGACCGGGGCCGGGGCGTCATCGAGAAGAGCCTCGCCAAATTGCACGAGAAGGGGCGGCTGAGTGAGTTGCCCGACGAGGTTCTGGGACGCATCCGCTTCACCATGGATCTGCAGGACTTCGCCGACTGCGATCTGGTCGTCGAGGCCATCGTGGAGAATCAGGCGGTCAAGAACGCCCTGTTCGAGCAACTGGGGGGAATCGTCAAGCCGGAGGGCATCCTGGCGAGCAACACCTCCTCCATTCCGATCACGGCGCTCGCCTCGGCCTCGGGCCGCCCGGAGCGGTTCATCGGGATGCACTTCATGAACCCGGTGCCGCTGATGGCCCTGGTGGAGGTCATTCGCGGGTACGCCACCAGCGACGAGACGGCGCGCATTGTCACCGCAACGGCCCAGAAGATGGGCAAGACGCCGCTCACCTGCAATGACTTTCCCGGTTTCGTGTCCAACCGCATCCTGATGCCCATGCTCAACGAGGCCGTCCAGTGCGTCATGGAGGGCGTGGCCGAGCCCGAGGCCATCGACGGCATCATGAAGCTGGGCATGAACCACCCGATGGGGCCGCTGACCCTGGCGGATTTCATCGGCCTGGACACCTGCCTGAGCATCATGGAAGTGCTGCACGCAGGGCTGGGCGACGACAAGTACCGCCCCTCACCGCTGCTGAGAAAGATGGTGCAGGCCGGCCTGCTGGGCCGCAAGAGCGGGCAGGGCTTTTACAAGTATTGACATAAGTACTGAACTGAAGCAATTGCTGCTATTCTGCTCCACCCGTATCTTAACGCCTCGTCATTTTGGCGGATGTTTCTGTCATATTCCCGGGCCTATGCTGGGTGCATGAACGTCACCCGTCATTTCAGCGACACGCGGACGGAATGGGGCCGCGTCCGGTTTCTGCTCCAGTCCAGCCGCGTGGGCCTGATGGCGGAGGGGCCTGGCTGGCAACACTGCAGCACCCATGACACGCTGGCTGACGCCGCCACGTACCTGGCGGTGCTGCCCGAGCTGTGTCAGAGCCTGTACCGTCAGGCGCTGGATGATCTGGAGCGGCAACTGGCCTTTGAACGTGGCTTCGAGGGTGCCGCCTGAGGGGCGCGCCCCCCCGGCTACGGCCCCTTTAGAAAAGCCTCCACCCGTTCCGGCAACCCGCCCGCGTCCATCAGGAACGCGTCGTGGCCGTGGATGCTGTCCAGTTCCCAGTACGCCGCGTTTGGCAGCAGGGCGGCCCCGGCCCGGACCTCTGCGGCGGGATACAGCAGGTCGCTGGAAATTCCGACCACGAGCACTGGAACGCGCACACAGGCCAGTTCGGCGTCTTCCGGCTGGAAGTGGTCCATCGCCCCGGTCAGGGCCAGATAGCTGCCCTCATTGAAGCGGGCGAGCAGTTTCTCGCCCTGATATTCCAGGTAGGAAGTGACCGCGTGAACCCCCGGAGTCCGCTGACCGGACTGCGTGGCGGCCAGGCTCTGCGGACTGCGGTACGACAGCATGGCGATCTGGCGGGCCACCTTGAGTCCAGCGCCGCCGGGGGCCGCGCGGATGGCGGCGCGGGCCGCGCTGTTCAGGCCCACCGCCCACGGCGAGTGGCGCACCGGAGCGCCGATCACCACCGCCCGCTCTACCAGATCGGGACATTCCAGCAGCCACGCATAGGCGAGCAGGCCGCCCATGCTCGCCCCAATTACCCGCACCCGCTGCACGCCCAGGTGGTCCAGCAGCGCGCGGCCCACCCGCGCCATATCGCGCAGGGACAGAGCGAGGTCGCCCAGCTCGGCGGGACCGTCCGTGCCGGCGCAGCCCCCCAGCACATTGGCGCAAACCACAAAGTCGCGGCTGGGGTCCAGCGGCCGTCCCTCTCCCAGGAACTCCGGCCACCACTCGTGAACGGCGCTGTTGCCGGTCAGGGCATGCAGCACCAGCGTGGCCTCCTTCTGCCTCTCCCCGTAGGTGTGGTAGGCCACGCGCACGTCACTCAGCGCCCGTCCGCAGTCCAGCAGCAGCGGTGCGGTGCGGAACAGCACGGCCGTCTTGGGCTTCAGATCCGCCGGATTACCGGAAAAACATCGTTCGGAGTCCTGCAGCGGCAGCGTCAGGGCAGCGGGGCGGGACACGGCGGTCATATCCCCTCCGGCTCCGCGGCCTCGACCAGCGCGGCGGCCAGCGCCTGGGCAAAATCCTCCCGGATGTCGTCTATGTGCTCGATGCCCACCGACACGCGCACCAGCCCGGGCGTGACGCCCGCCGCCGTCTGCGCGGCCTCGTCCAGCTGGCTGTGGGTGGTGCTCGCCGGGTGAATCACCAGCGTGCGGGTGTCGCCCACATTCGCCACGTGCTGGGCCAGCTGCACGCTGCGGATGAACGCCTCGCCCGCCTCACGCCCGCCCGCGAGCTCGAAGGTCAGCACCGCCCCCGCACCGCGCGGCAGGTAGTGCTGGGCCCGGTCGTAGTGCTTGTGGTTGCTCAGGCCCGGATAGGTCACGCGGCGCACGTCGGGATGTGCCGAGAGCCACTGCGCCAGCGCCAGCGCGTTCTGGGCGTGGCGCTCAGCCCGCAGCGACAGCGTTTCCAGGCCCTGGATAAACTGCCACGCCTGCTGCGGGGCCAGGGTGGTGCCCAGATCGCGCAGCCCCTCGGTGCGGGCGCGGGTGATGAAGGCGACGTTGGGCAGGCCCAGGGGGTTGCCCTCCCCGAAGGTTTCCCAGAAGTTCAGGCCGTGGTAGCTGGGCGAGCCTTCGGTCATCAGCGGGTAGCGCCCGTTGCCCCAGTCGAAATTGCCGCCATCCACGATGACTCCGCCGATGCCGTTGCCGTGGCCGCCGATCCACTTGCTCGCCGATTCCACGATCACATTGGCGCCGTGCTTGAGGGGCTGGCAGTAATACCCACCCGCCCCGAAGGTGTTGTCCACAATCACCGCAACGCCCTGGGCGTGGGCGGCGGCGGCAATCGCCTCGAAATCGGGAATGTTCAGGGCCGGATTGCCGATGGTCTCCAGGTAGACGGCGCGGGTGTTGCCGTCGATCAGGGCAGTGAATTCCTCGGGGCGCTCGTCCTTGCTGGTAAACCGCACCTCGATGCCCAGCCGGCGCAGGGTCACGCGGAACTGGTTGACGGTGCCGCCGTACAAGTTGGGCGTGGACACGATGTTGTCGCCGGCCTGCGCCACATTCAGGATTGCCACCAGCTGGGCGGCGTGTCCGCTGGACACCGACAACGCCGCCACGCCGCCCTCCAGCGCCGCGACCCGTTCCTCGAACACCGCATTGGTCGGGTTCATGATGCGGCTGTAGATGTTGCCAAAGGCGCGCAGCCCGAACAGGTCGGCGGCGTGCTGCGGCGACTCGAAGACGTAGCTGTTGGTCGGGTAGATCGGCACGCTCTGTGCGCCCGTGGTGGGATCGGGTTTCTGGCCGGCGTGAACCTGCAGCGTTTCAAATTTGTGCGACATATGGCGGCTCCCCTGTGGGTGCTGGGTGGAGGCCGCGCCACAAGCAGCGCAGCGCCCCGTCTCGGAAGGTGCTGAGAAGGGGCGCAGATTTGTCCGCGTGACCTTCCCGCTTGGCCCCGCCCGCTGCGGTCATCGTTGATCCGCCTGCGGGGGGCTGGCCTTGGCACCGTGACGCGATGGGGTCCGGTTGCCGCGCCGTCAACGAGCCAGTTCTCTCGGGCGCTCTGAAGTGGGTTCAGCTCCACGCGGGAGCTGCCTCAAAGGGTAGCGGCTGTGACCGGGGCGGGTCAAGCCAGCCCTCCAGACAGGTGATTCCCATGAAATCCGTACAGCCTCATCGCTGAAGAGGCAATGAAAAGAATGAGAACAGATTAAAGCTGGGCTTCAAACAAATAAGGCTTCCCTGTCGAGCGGGCCGCGTTACACTTCTCACGTTTCATTTCCCGAACAGTACAGTTGTCTGGTCCAGACGCGTTGCAAACGCGCTTATTTCCATCCATTCCCTTCTCAAAGTCGTTCCCTAAACAGGGTACAGAGAACGACACAGGAGACCCATGAAGAAAAGAATGCTTGCCACCCTGGCCCTCAGCTTTTCTCTGCTTGCCGCATGCAACAGTGGCCCGGCCCCCAGCCCACAGCCCACGACTCCCACCGACTTCAGCAAGCTGAAGACCCTTAACCCCGGCAAGCAGGACACCATCCGCACGCAACTGAAGGTGAACATCGTCTTTGTGGGCTACCGTCAGACCCTGCCAGGACAGGTGGCCACCGCCCGCCAGGTGAACACCGCCGACTTCAATGAGATCCTGCCCAAGACCTACGAGTCCATCGCCCGTATTCCCAGCGCCTACGGCCGTACCGAACCCACCGGCAACGCCTTCGATTACCAGTACAACTATGTGTTTGCCGACCAGAACTTTGAGGACAGCTTCTTCGGTTATCTCAAAGCCCAGGGAAAAGATGCGCCTCTGACCTTCCAGCAGAAGCTCTACAACTGCCAGAATGATGTAGACCCCGAGACGGGCGCCCCCACCTGCGAAACACCAGCGGGGAACATCAACCGCGTCATTGACGGCAACCTGCAGATTGATGCCCGGGTCACCGAGAACTGGCTGGCCGACAACGTGGCGCGGGTGGGCGTCAACCCCGGCGAGTACACCATCTTTATGGTGAACTGGTTTGACCGCCCCGACTTCAAGTACCACAGCTACACCCGGCTTGACGCCGTGGACAGCGACGCGGATCAGGCCAATCCGGCCCCGGCCAGCGTGTTCGGCCAGCGCGGCAGCCGCCGTCTGATCGCCTGGGGCGGCAGCGTCCGCGACAATGCTCCAGCGCAGCGCGTGTGGTTCTACGATCTGTCGGCCAACCCCGATCCGTGGACCAACGCCTATGACGTGACCAACCCCGACGTGGACGGTGACCGCGAACCCGACTACCGCATGCCGCCCATCTGGGAATACGGCACCCGCAAGGCGAGCATCGGCTACGGGCGCAAGGTCAGCCCGGACCTCGCCCTGGTCACGCGCTACGCGGCCCTGAACCTGCTGTTCACGCCCAGCCCGATCTACCGCGCCGCGCTGACCCCGCCGCAAATGCCCGAGGAAATCGAGCTGAACGTGCATGTCGAGCAGGGTTCAGGGGCGGTGGCCCAGGGCAAGGTGTACCAGCCCGATCTGGCCCAGCGCCGGGTCTCGGTGCTGCAGCCGTTCGCCAAGTTCACGAGCACCGTCAAGGAAACCCCGCTCAGTGGTGACCTCTCCGACGTGTACCAGTGCTTCTTTGCCGATCCGAGCATTCCCGCGGATATCTGCTCGCCGGACTATGCCGACGCGACGGGTGAACGGCTGTTCACCTTCGCCGTCGACGAACTGCGCCGGGAGTACGCCAACACGCCTGCCAACAAGTACCTGCTTCCCATCTACCTGTTCAACGATCAGGCAAACACCCAGCCGGGTCTGCTGGGCATCGCCTACGACGACGGCGAGACCGGCACCCAGAGCTTCGTGTACTCCTTCCTGACGCCCGGATTGAATGCAGCAGGCTACGGCTTCACCGACACCTCGGTGCACGAGGTCGGCCACCACCTCAGCCTGTCGCATCCGCACGACGGCTACGACAGCGAGAAAGATATTTCCTACGGACCCAGCGGTCAGTTCCTGTTCGTGAACGTGGGCGATGAGAGCGCCACGATCATGTCCTACAACGACCTGTCGCGTGACTTCGGGCAGTTCAACCTCGACAGTCAGTACCGCTACCTGACCGCCGCGTATCTCAACAACACCAACGCCATCCTGGAACTCAGCCGCCGCTCCTCGCAGGAGGGCAAGGTGGCCGTGGCCGCCACCGCCGCCGATACCCTGTTCGCGCAGGCCAAGGCGAAATACGATGCCCTGGCGTACCTGGACGCGGCCCGCCTGGCCCATCAGGGCTACCGGGAGGTGCTGGACGCCGCCAAGACCGCCGGGGTCGACGTGCAGGCGTACAAGTGGTACCAGAACCTCAACGGCCTGTCGGCGGGCAAGGCCAAGCCCACCTTCAGCCGCACCTTCCAGGCTCAGAAGGGTGTGGTTATCTTTCCCGAAGAGAACGCTTTCCAGCGCAGCAAGCGTCTGGCTCCGTAACCCTGATCCAGCAACAGAGCCAGCAACAGGGAGGGGACCCGGCAAGGGTCCCCTCCTTCCCTGTTGCCAAGGACGCAGGGCCTGAAGACGGCATTTCAGAGCCGCGTCATACATGGTCATTAAGGTGGAAAGATGAAATACCTCGCCCTCGGGTTAACGCTGGCCCTCGCGCTGCCGGGAAGTGCCTGCGCGTGGAGTGGAACGGCGACGCGGACGGCACCGGCGCTCCCATCGTCACCGCAGCGGGCCACCGAGGGGGGAGGCATGAGGGCAACGGCCATCCAGGACGCGCAACCGACGCTGGAGTTGCTGATCACGGTCAGGCTGCTTGCTGGGCTGACCGGGCAGCCGGAGTTCAGGCGGGAGGCCCGAACCCGCCTGGCCCTCAGCGACCTGTTGCGCCCCCTGACCGATATGTCAGCGTTGTACCCCAGCGAGGCCCGCACCCTGAACGCGGCCCTGCAGGCTGCCCTGACCCCCGCGCAGGCACAGATGCTGACCCGTGCCCGCGCCGCGCTGGAGGCCCAAGTGCGATCATTTATGGCCCGCGCACGGTTTGCCACACCGGACGGCCCGCTCAACCTGACCGTGGCCCGTTACGGCCTGATGGTGCCGGGCGGCCCCGACATCGTTCGGGGCGTAACAGACTGCTCACTCCCCAATCCCTACCACACGGGGGTCAATGCAGCGCTGCTGGAGCGGCTGCTGACCGCACTGGCTCCCTGAAGCCGGACCCTTCCGGGCAAGCCGGGACCGGGGCGGGCCAGCCCCCGCTCACCACTTTCCGGCGCTCAGGCTCCCGCGCAGTCGGGGCACTGGCCGTACAGCGTGACCTCATGGGCTTCCACGATGAAGCCGCCCGGATACACCGTGCCGCTGGGCAGCGCGACCGGGCAGGTGTGCAACGTGAACACACGCCCGCACCGGGTGCAGGAAAAATGGTGGTGGTGGCCCTTGCCCGCAGTCTCATAGCGGGTTTCGCCATCAAGCGTGACCGGATGAATGCGCTTCTGGTCGGTCAGCAGCTTGAGGGTCCGGTAGACCGTGGCAATCCCCAGTCCCGGGAGATCACTCTGGGCCCGGGACAGCACCTCGGGCACGGCCAGCGGCCCCGGTGCCGCGTCCAGCACGCGGGCGATCACATCACGCTGGCGGGTGCTGCGGGTGGCCGTCATGTCCTCAGGCTAACAGAGCCGCGCGCCTGGCATCAAAAAACAGCCCACCATTCCGCGGTGGGCTGTTTCAAACGTTTGAATGTTGGACAGGCAGGCGCTAATGCCGGTTGGGGTTGCTCTTTTCCTCGGGGGCAATCACGCTGCCCTGGGCTTTGGCCTCCACCACGCTCTTGGGAGTGGGCACCACGCCCGGATGCTCCGGGTTGACCGCCTGGGGCGGCGTGCTGCCAGCCGCCGGGGCCTGCTGGGCATAGCTTTCCGCCACGTTCGGGGAGGGACGGGCGGCGCCGTCGGGCGCGGATTTGAGAAACGAGGCAGTAGCGGCCGAACTGGTAGACGCCGTGCCCATGGGGCGGGGGGTCTGCGCTGCGGGCTTGCTGGGCAGGGCGCTGCGCTCCGGCCGACCGGAAGCGGCCTTGCCCGGGGTGGTCTTGGGCGACTCGCCTGCTTTTTCCAGCAGGGAATTGGCGAGTTCTTCCAGCTTGGGTGCCAGTACCCGGTCGGTCAGGGTCTTGACGGCCAGCGTGCCCAGGGTGGCGACGAGGGCGCCGCCCACACCGCCCACACCCCCCTTGTCGGACTTCTGGGCCTTGATCAGCGCCTGCTGGTGCTTGACCGGGCTCTCGGCATCCACGTAGATCTTCTTGCTGCGCCGGAACTGCCGCCCGATCACCAGGCCAATCACGGCGCCCACCGCAGACGCGCCGCCCAGCAGCTTGGCCGGTTCCTTCTGCATCTGCAGCTGCAGGTTGGCACGGTCGGCCAGCGCGTCAATGCTCTCCTTCAGGCGCTCACGGGCTTCTTCCCGCTCGGTCCGGGGATTCATGTAATCGTAGTCGGCCATCAACTTTCACCCTTGCCCTTTTTGATGTCTTCCTGATAGGTGGGATCGGTGCTGACCCGAATGCCCGGCGCGTCCTTCAGGACCACGGGGTTTTGCAGCGCGGGGTCATGGTGATGATCATCCGTTCGGATACCCGGCTCGGCGCGGTTCGCTGCCGGCACCTCGCCCCGGTCCAGCTTCTCGTTAAGGGTGTTGCCGTACATCTGCGCGCGGCCATCGGCCTCACTCTCGTACACCGGCACGGTGGAGGTGCCGCCCTCTACCCGCACGGTGGCCCGTTTGGGGTCCTCACTGACAAAGCGGTTTTCTCCGGCAGGGTACAGCCCCGGATCGCGCGGCACTTCCACCGAGGCCCGCACGGTGTGGCCGGGTCCGGAAGTGTTGTCCCGGCTGGGATCAATGCGGCCCGTATTATGCGTGGCGTCCAGGCGGCCCTCGGAGGCGGGCCGGGGCGGCTGCGCCACGGCCTGGGTACCGGTCGCTCCCGCCGTGGCGGTACCAAACTGCTCCTCACGGCGTTTGCGGGCGGCCTGCTCGGCCTGATACTGGGCTTCCAGACGCTCGTCCTCGGTCATGGGTCCGGTCTTGTGGGCGTGCGGCTCTTCGGTCTCCACCTCGGCGCCCAGCTTGCGAATTCCCATCATGACCATCACCGCCGTGACCACCAGGCTGAACAGCGCGATCAGCAGGGCGGCGGCCCACGCTCCCAGACCCAGACGCATCAGGCCATAGAACACGAACAGAATCAGGAAGACCAGCGCCAGAATCAGCGGCCCGGTGGCCGCCAGCAAAAACACCACGCCCAGGCCCTTGGCCTTGGCCACCGCGCTCAGCCGGCGGATGATGGCGTTGATCTCGGATTTTACGAGGGTGACGCCCGCATCGAACACGTCGACGAGCGCTCCTCCCATACTCTTGCGTTCTTCCATGCCTTCCTCCGGGAAACGGCCCCACGCCTCACTTCAGGCGGCGTGAACAGACAGGCCAGATGTTGCCCAGCATAATGATTTCTGTGACCCCCCGGCCCCAGATGCAAGAAAACCTGAACCCAGACGTTCGCGGTGGGCCGCGCTTGACCCTCGCCCAGCGCAGCAATTCCGGGGAAATCACGGCGCGCGGATATGCGCTGTGGCGCGCGCGTTCGCTGTCGCTGCTCAGCGGTGTGCCCTTCGGGCTGGACCGCGAGGCGCGGCTGTTCCGGGCGCTGTGCCGGCCCCAGCCGGGCGAGCAGTGGCTGGATGCGGGGACCAGTGCGGGCTTCTACGCGGGCGTGCTGGCCCGCGCGGGCTGCCGGGTGCTGGCCGCCGATCTCAGCGCCCCGATGCTGCGCGAGGCGGCCCGGCGCGAGACCAGCCCACAGATCGACTGGGCGCTGATGAATCTGGAAGCCAGCGAACTGCCCGGCGCCAGCTTCGATGGCATCACCGTGGGCGCGACCCTCAACGAAACGCACGATCCGGCGCGTTTTCTGGCTGAACTGGCCCGCCTGCTGCGGCCCGGCGGTCAGCTGTGGCTGATGTACGTACCGCGCACGGGCGGCCCCCTGCAGGCCCTGCTGTCGCGCCCGGCGCTGGGTGGGCTGAATTTTCCCGACCCCGCGTGGGTGGCCCGCCAGCTGCCCGGCTGCTCACTGGTGGATGGCCTGGGCATGGGTGCGGTCCGGTTCGGACGGTACCTGAAAACCTGACCCCCGGTCGCTGGCCCTGGCCCCCAGCGGATTTCCGCACCATTCCGCATCTGTGAGAAACTGCATCTGTAAGAATACGTGACTTTCTTCCGTGTTCCACCGCCTAGACTCGGCAACAAGGAATCAACCGTGACCAACGTGACGCTCTCCTCCTCAGACCAACCGCCCCTCCAGGCGGTGGCGTACTGCCAGAGGGTCACGCAGGAACACAGCAAAACCTTCTACCTGGGATCACGCTTCTTTCCGCTGCGCCAGCGCCAGGCGGTGTGGGCGGTGTACGCCGCGTGCCGGGACGGCGACGACATCGCCGACGACACCGGCACCGGGGACGCCGTTACCGAAGCGCAGCTGAACGACTGGTGGCAGCGCGTGCAGGCGGCCTTTGCCGGGCGCGGGGGCCCGCATCCGGTGGACACGGCGCTCGCGTGGGCCGCCCGGACCTACCCCATTCCGCTCTCGGCCTTTGCCGAACTGCACGAGGGCCTGCGCATGGACCTGCGCTGCCACGTCTACCGTGACATGGATGACCTCACGCTGTACTGCCGCCGGGTGGCGGGCGTGATCGGGTTCATGATTGCGCCCGTCAGCGGCTACAACGGCGGCGAGCAGACCCTTCACCACGCGCTGATGCTGGGGCAGGCCATGCAGCTCACCAACATCCTGCGTGACGTGGGCGAGGATCTGGAACGTGGACGCGTTTACCTGCCCCAGAGCCTGCTGGACCGCCATGGCGTGTCGCGCGCCGATCTGGAGCGCGGCGAGGTCACGCCGGAATACTGCGCGCTCGTTACCGAACTCAGCACCCTGGCCCGTCGGTGGTACGCCGAGGGCCGGGTGGGCATTCCGATGCTGCATGGCAGCGCCCGGCTGGCTGTGGCGGCGGCGGCGCGGGCCTACGAGGGCATTCTGGATGATCTGGAGCGCTCGGGCTATGACAATTTCCGGCGCCGCGCCCATGTCAGCGGCCCCCGCAAACTGCTGATGCTGCCGCGCGCATGGTGGGAACTGTGCGCGGCCACGCCCCTCGGTCCGCGGGCCTGAACTGCCACTCTTCCCCACCCGCCCAGCCGCCTGCACTGCAGGACCCGACTCCCAGTTCTCCACGCACACCGCTTCGGCGGGAGGTTAACCACGCATGACTGCATTCCCCACGTCCCCTGACCTCAAGTCGCCCCGCGCCTGCGGACGCAAGACCGCCGTGATCATCGGCTCGGGCATCGGTGGCCTCTCGCTGGGCATTCGCCTGCAGAGCCTGGGCTTTGACACCACCATCCTGGAACGGCTGGACGCTCCGGGGGGCCGCGCCTACCAGAAGCGCACCGACGACGGTTACGTGTTCGATATGGGCCCGACCGTGATCACGGTGCCCCATTTCATCGAGGAGCTGTTCGCGTCGGAACGCGACAGGGCCATGCTCGCCGAACCGGATTACCCGCCCCACACCCTGGCCGAGGGAGCGCGCGTGAAGACCGGCGAGAGCGGCGGTCCCCGCACCCGCGAATACGTGCAATTGGTGCCGATTCTGCCCTTCTACCGCATCTATTTTGATGACGGCACCTTCTTCGATTACGACGGTGACCCGGACAGCACCCGCCGTCAGATCGCGGAACTGGCCCCCGAGGACCTGGAAGGCTACGAACGCTTTCACGAGGACGCCCGCGCCATTTTCGAGCGCGGCTTCCTGGAACTCGGCTATACCCACTTTGGCGACGTGGCGGCCATGCTGCGGGTGGTGCCGGACCTGATGCGCCTGGACGCCGTTCGCACGCTGTTCTCGTTTACCAGCAAATATTTTCAGAATCCCAAGATGCGGCAGGTCTTTTCGTTTGAGACGCTGCTGGTGGGCGGCAACCCCCTGAGCGTGCCGGCCATCTACGCCATGATCCACTTTGTGGAGAAAACCTGGGGCATCCACTACGCCATGGGCGGCACCGGAGCGCTGGTCCGCGCGTTCGTGCAGAAATTTGAGGAACTGGGCGGCCAGATTCGCTACGGCGCGGGGGTCGAAGAGATCCTGGTCCGCGACCGCCGGGGCCAGCCGGTGCGCCGCCCGGTGGGTCAGCGGACTGCCCGTGGGGTGCGGCTTGAAGGCGGCGAGGAACTGCACGCCGATATCGTCGTGAGCAACGGCGACTGGGCCAACACCTATCTCAAGCGCGTTCCCGCCGCGGCCCGACTGGTCAACACCGACGTGCGCGTCAAGGCGGCCCGCCAGAGCATGAGCCTGCTCGTCATCTACTTCGGCTTCCGTGACGATCCGGACCGCCCGCTGCAGCTGCGCCACCACAACATCATCCTGGGGCCGCGCTATGAGGCGCTGCTCACCGAGATTTTCGGGGACAAGGTGCTGGGCCAGGACTTTAGTCAGTACCTGCACGTGCCCACCCTGACCGACCCCAGCCTGGCCCCCCCCGGCCACCACGCCGCCTACACGCTGGTCCCTGTGCCCCACAACGCCAGCGGCCTGAACTGGGAGGTGGAGGGACCGAAGCTGGTGGAGCGCGTATACACCTTTCTGGAAGAGCGCGGCTACATCCCGGACCTGCGCGCACGCCTCACGCACAGCGAGTTCATCACGCCCGACTACTTTGCCGGCACACTGGACAGCCACCTGGGCAACGCCTTCGGCCCGGAGCCGATCCTGGCCCAGAGTGCGTACTTCCGTCCGCACAACCGCTCGGAGGACGTGGGCAACCTGTACATGGTGGGAGCGGGCGCACAGCCCGGCGGCGGTACCCCCAGCGTGATGATGTCGGCCAAGATGACGGCCCGCCTGATCGCTCAGGACTTCGGCATCCACCCGGACGTGCGCGACGGAGTGCCCGGCTCCGCTCCGGAACACGAGGCGGCGCCGCAGACCGGGGCAGCTGGAGCCGCCGACTGACCCCGTTCCCACCGGGACACGCGCTACGCTGCTCTGAGCCCCCGACGCCCACCCCTTCTCAGGGCCGCCTATTCTGCTTCCCGACCGCTCTTCCAGAAGCCTGAGGCAGTACGCTGCGCCCTGAACCGCTCCTTCCTTCCCCCCCGAGGTACTCCATGACGACCATCCAGAACGATCCCGTGACCCGCAGCCAGGCCTACTTTGACGGCGGCTGGCACACCACGCCCCGGACCTTCGAGGTGTTTCACCCCGGCAACGGCCAGAGCATCGGCGCGGTGGCCGACTGCACGGCGGACGATGCCCGGCGGGCCATTGACGCCGCCGAGATCGCCCTGAAGGAATGGCGCGCGGTCAATCCCTACGTGCGCGGTCAGATCCTGCGCCGCTGGAACGACCTGATGCTCGCTCACAAGGAAGAGCTTGCCCGGCTGATGACCCTGGAAATGGGCAAGCCGATCACCGAGACGCGCGGCGAGGTGCATTACGCCGCCTCCTTCATCGAGTGGTGTGCCGAGGAAGCAGGACGCATCGCCGGAGAGCGCATTCCCATGCGCTTTAACCACAAGCGCGGCTTTTCCAATGCCGAGCCGGTGGGCATCGTGTACGCCGTGACTCCCTGGAACTTTCCCGCCGGCATGATCACGCGCAAGGCGGCCCCCGCGCTCGCCGCCGGGTGCGTGATGATTCTCAAGCCCGCCGAGCAGAGCCCCATGACCGCGCTGTATCTGGCCGAGCTGTGGCTGGAAGCAGGCGGCCCCGCCAACACCCTGCAGGTGCTGCCCACCAACGACGCCCCCGCCTTCACCGCACCGTTCATGGAAGACCGGCGTGTGCGCAAGCTGACCTTCACCGGGTCCACGGCGGTGGGGCGCCTGCTGTACACCCAGGCTGCCCAGACCATCAAGCGCGTCTCGCTGGAACTCGGCGGGCACGCTCCCTTCCTGATCTTTGCAGACGCCGACCTGGACAAGGCGGCCCGCGAGGTGGTGGGCAGCAAGTTCCGCAACGCCGGACAGACCTGCATCAGCACCAACCGGGTGTACGTGCAGCGCGAGGTGGCCGGGGAATTTACCCGCCTGCTGACCGAGAAGACCGCCCGGCTGACCCTGGGCGATCCCCTTCAGGACGGCACGGGGGTCGGTCCGGTGGTGGAACAGGCCGGACTGGACAAGGTGAAGGCGCAGGTGGCCGACGCCCTGCAGCGCGGCGCGAAGGCGACCACCGGCGGCGAGGCCACGGGCGGCCTGTACTTTCAGCCCACCGTCCTGACCGATGTTCACCCCGATTCGCTGATTCTGCGCGAGGAAACCTTCGGGCCGGTGGCCCCGGTGGTCGTGTTCGACACCGAGGAAGAGGGACTGCGCCTCGCCAACGACTCCGAGTACGGACTGGCCGCCTACGCCTACACCTCTGATCTGGGCCGGGCATGGCGTTTGGCCGAGGCGCTGGAATACGGCATCGTGGGCATCAACGACGGCACGCCCAGCAACGGCGCTCCCCAGGTGCCCTTTGGCGGCATGAAGAACAGCGGTGTGGGCCGGGAAGGCGGGCACTGGGGTCTGGACGAGTACCTGGAAACCAAATTCATCAGCATGGGCGTCTGAAGCGGCTTAAGGAATGGGAAGGTAGGGATCGGGCGGCCGGTGCCTGAACGTTCCCGGAAGCGTGGGCCGGGCGGCGGGTTGATAAGGTAGGAGGCCTGATGACCCTCTGGCCTCTGCCCGGCAACCTCCCTCTCCCCCGGCCTCCGGCGACCGCCCAGCCCGCGCCTGTGGCGGTGACTCCATGAGCGGCGGCTTGGTGGCGCTGCTCGACGACGTGGCGGCCATCGCTAAACTGGCCGCCGCCTCTATTGACGACATCGGGGCGGCGGCGGGCAAGGCCGGCGTTAAGGCGGTTGGGGTGGTCGTGGACGACACGGCCGTCACGCCCCGGTATGTCACGGGCTTTACCCCCGAGCGCGAACTGCCGATCATCTGGCGCATTGCCCGGGGATCGCTGCGCAACAAGGTCGTGTTTATCCTGCCGGCCGCGCTGCTGCTCAGCCAGTTTGTGCCGTGGATCATCACCCCGATCCTGATGCTCGGCGGAGCCTACCTGTGTTACGAGGGGGCCGAGAAGCTGTACGAGGCGGTCTCGGGCCACCACGACACCCCGGACGCTGGGGTCGCCACGCTGTCCGGCCCGGCCCACGAGGAAAAGATGGTGGCAGGCGCCATCCGCACCGATTTCATCCTCTCGGCGGAGATCATGGCGATCTCCCTGGCCGAGGTCACCAACGAGCCCTTTGTCTCGCGGGCGCTGATCCTGGTGCTTGTGGCCCTGCTGATCACCGCGCTGGTGTACGGCGTGGTGGCCCTGATCGTGAAAACCGACGACTTCGGCCTGAAACTGACCCAGAGCGACTCCGGCGCGGCCCGCTCGGTCGGACGCGGACTGGTCAAGGGCATGCCGGTGGTGATGGCGGCGCTGTCGGTGATCGGCACGGCGGCCATGCTGTGGGTGGGCGGGCACATCCTCACCGGCGGGCTGGAGGAGTTCGGGTTCGGGTGGCCGGCCCACACCCTGCATGACCTTGCCCTGAGCGCCGGCCACGCGGTGCCCGCCTTTGCCGAGGGCACGGTGGAGTGGCTGGTTGAAACCCTGGGGTCGGCGCTCGTGGGCATTCTGGTGGGAGGCCTGATCGTGGCCGTCATGCAGTTGCGTCCCCGCCGGGCCAATGCCCACTGAGCGCCCCGCCTAGGAGCGCTGGAGCAGCCAGTCCAGAATGGCCTGCCGGATCTCGGCGCGTGGCCGGTCATTGAGCAGCTCATGGTAGCCGCCCTCCTGAGCAATCAGGGTCTTATCGGCGCTGGCAATGGTCTCTATGAACCGCTGGCTGCCGCTGGGATCGGTGATGGTGTCGGCGGTGCCGTGGACGACCAGGGTCGGCAGCCGCCACGACGCATACTGCGGCCACAGCTTCTGGCTCAGCCCCAGCATGGTTGCAGCGCTCAGGGCTGGAACCTTGCCGTGATACACCAGCGGATCCGCCTTGTACGCCGCCACTTCTTCGGGCAGGCGCGACAGTCCGTCGGTGTCCAGCTGGGTGGTGGGGGCCGCAGGAGCGATCCTGGCGAGCAGCGGAGCCAGCCTGCGCACCAACGGCGGATTGTTCTGACCGACGAGCAGAGAAGGGCTGGACAGAATCACTCCGCTGAGGCCGCGTGGGTCGCGGGCGGCGCTGGCCGCCGTGATCAGGCCCCCCATGCTGTGGCCCAGCGCAAAGACCGGCTGGTCCTGATCGTCGCCGGGGCGGGAACGCAGCGTCTCACGCGCTTTCAGGTGGTCTTCCACCAGCAGGTTCATGTCGGCCACCGCCCGAGGTCCCTGCGAGTGGCCGTGACCGCGCTGGTCGTAGGCATACACGCTGAAGCCGCTGGCGACCAGGGTGGGAATCAGGGCGTAATAGTGGTCCACATACCGCGCCGCGTACTCGCCGAATCCGTGGGCAATCAGCACCGCGCCGCGCGGATGCGGCGCAGCCCAGAGATAACCGTTGACCGGCGCACCGGGCACCTTCCATTCCTGACTTTGCATGCGTCAGAGTGTAGCGTCCTCTAAAGCCTGTCTAAATTCTGCTCAGAACGGCGCTTCCGGCGGGGGCGGCAGACTGAGCGGCATGGCAGATATTGCGAGAAAAGCAGATGCACAGTGGATGGGCGACCTGAAGCACGGCAAGGGCAACATCAGCACCGAGAGCGGAACGGTCAGCAATGCCCAGTACTCCTTCGGCACCCGTTTTGAGAACGGTACCGGCACCAACCCCGAGGAACTGCTTGCCGCCGCGCACGCCGGCTGCTTCACCATGCAGCTGTGCGCCATTCTCGCGGGCCACGGCCACGATCCCCAGGACGTGCGGACAGACGCCACCTGCGAGATGGTCAAGGACGGCCCCGGCTTCAAGGTCAGCACCATGCGCCTGAAGGTTCGCGGCAAGGTCGGCAACATTGATCAGGCCGAGTTCGAGAAGCACGTGGCCCAGGCCGCCGATTCCTGCCCCATGAGCCGGGTCATGAAGGGCAATGTGGAGATCGTCCACGAGGCCGTGCTGGAGTAACACAGGGAAGGTGGGGTTCAGACGGCGTACACCTTCCGGGTCCTACCGTGCCCACTTTGTAACCAAAAGAGCGCCTCAGCTTTACCTGAGGCGCTCTTTCTGTATTCCCTATCCCCGTCCCTTCACTGAGCGCAACCCTACGCACATGAGGTCAAGGATTCACTGCAGATGTGCTCCTGCTCAGGGCAGAACGGAATTGATGAACCGCTCTGCGTTGATCCGGCCTTTGCCCAGGTGACCTATCAGGTCCGGTGCGTTAACAGCGTCCACCGGATCGGCAGTCAGGGCGAGCTGATTGGCAACCTTGTTGATCCACTTGGCCCTCTGCCCCGGGGGAAGCTCCCCAAGAGCAAGGGCAATGACGCCGCTGGCAATGGGAGCCGTCATGCTTGTCCCGCTCCAGGCTTCGGTCATGCCCTCCGGTGCCGCCCCCATCATGCCCTCACCCGGAGCCAGCAGTTCCAGCTTCGGACCGTAGGTGCTGAACTCGGAGCGAATGTCGTGCCGGTTCACGCTGCCCACGCTCAGCGACAGGGCCGCCGACGTATCCGAGAGGGTGGCGTAACGGGCGGGTGCGGTGACGCGGCGGTCTCCGGTATTTCCACTGGATGCCACCACGTAGATTCCCTTGGCCGTGGCGCGCTTCACGGCAAGATCAACATCTGTAGACACGTCGGTTCCCACGGACATGTTGATGATCTGGACCTTCTGCGTTATGGCGTAGTCGATGGCCGCAACGATGTCGGCAATCGTGCCGGTGCCGTTGGAAGACAGCACGCGCAGAGGCAGGATCTTGACCTTGGGCGCCACCTGCGTCAGGATGCTCGCCACATTTGTGCCGTGTCCGTATCCCACGAGGCTCGGATCGTTGTAGTTGCCCTCGTCATCGGGAATGCGGTCACCGTCCACCCAGTCCCGCCAGGCACCAGAGCCGATCAGCTTGCCCTCGAAAGCCGGGTGGTCGAGATCTATACCGGTGTCAATGACGGCCACCAGAACGCCGCTGCCCATGCTCGGGGTCTTTGCGTGGGCCTGGGGCAGTCGAATTTGCTGCCAGGCTCCCATGTTCTCGGGAAAGGTGTTGTCCAGTCCTGCCACCGTGGACGCCTGCTGCCCAATGATCCACGCGCCGCGGGAACCAATGATCCACGCACCGCGGGAACCCACCGACTCTGCGATTTTGAAGTTGATGGTGGCCTGTGGGGCAAGCCGCGTACCGTCAGAACCAGCGGTGGTGCCGCAGGCAGACAGCAGGGAGAGGCCGGTGGTGAGCAGCGCCAGATTCCGCAAAAAGTTAGGCATCATGTCAGGTTCTCCTTATCGGTAGAGCTTCACGAGCGACAGGGCGTTCAGGGTGCCGCTGCCCAGTTGCTGGCCGTACACCGGATCCAGTGTGGGCTGCGCGGTGTTCAGCATGTTCTTCAACAGAGCCGTGGACTGGTTCGGATAGAACCCCGTCTGAGAGGTAGAAATAACCAGGGCCGCCACACCGGCAGCCATGGGCGCAGAAAAGGAAGTGCCGCTGGCACGAACGGTAAGTCCTCCAGGAAAGAGGGTCTTGACGTTTTCCCCGATGGCGGTCATCTCTACCTGACCATAGGTACTGAAGCTGGACTTCAGCAGCACTGGGCTCACGCTGCCCACCCCAATCTGACCAATGCCGGTATTGTTCAGGACCATTGAGTTTGCAGCCGGATAGGTGACGGCGGTGTCGCCGGTATTGCCGGTGGAAGAAAAGAAGATGACGCCTTTTTGTGCAGCGGAGCCGATGGCGGTATTCAGGGCCCGGACATCGGTCATGCTTCCCAGGCTGAGGTTGATGATCTTGGCGCCCGCGCTCGTCGCACGCTCAATGGCCGAGATCACGTTTGACACGTCTCCGCTGCCGTCCGGGCTGAGCACCCTCAGAGGCAACAGGGTGGCATTGGGAGCAATCTGCAGGATCACGCCGGCCACAGCGGTGCCGTGACCATATCCGGATGCGTAGGTGCCATCGGTATTCGGGTTGACGTCCTGCGGAACGGTGTCATTGTCGACATAATCATAGTCGTTGTTGAGATCCAGTTTGCCCTGGAAAGCCGGGTGGTTGAGGTCCAGACCGCTGTCTATGACAGCAATCGTGACGCCTTTACCGAGTTCCGGAATAAGCTGTTGCGCGCTGCCGAGGTTGATGCGGTTCCAGATGGCGCTGTTTTCACTGAAACTGGTGTTGGTGGTGGTGCCGCCGGCCCATGCAGTGAAACCACCGGCCCACGCAGTAAAACCGCCCGCCCACGTGGTGAAGCCCTGGGCGCCCACACTGGCGTCGCCCTGTTTGACTTTGACGTTCTTCTCAGCACTGAGGATGTCGCTGCTGGGCTTGTAGCTGTCTACAGCCAGCAGCGCGTACCCCTGTGCGGATTGAAGGCTCAGTAGGGTGCTGCCCGGGTAGGCAGCGGCGAGCTTGGCGGGGGTGGTGGCCGAGGTTGCCTTCACTTGCAGCAGGTATCCCTTGGAACTGCTGCCCTGAGCACCCAGACGGGATGCCGGCTGGTCACTCTGCGGCGCAGGCAGGCTGCTACACGCCGCGAGGAGAAGGGTCAGGACAGCGAGGGGTCCTGTGTGTTTCACGAAAAGTCTCATGGGGCTCCTTATCAAGATCAATCGGCGACAGGCGAAAACAAATCAGTGCGGCCAGAATGCTTGGAATGTGTTGTTGCGCAGACCCTCTGCGCCCATAAGACAAATGTACGGGCGGTTTGTGTCTCCCCTGTGACTATTTCGTGACTCTGGCATACCCCCGGCGGGGGGTACACGATAAGGAAGCGACGAAAGGCGTTGCGCGCTTCCCTGAAACTATGACTGCTGTGTGAATTTATAAAGACTGCCTTAAACGCCTCATAGACCAGCCCGACAGGTGTTGACCCGCTCCTGTTGAGCTGGTTTTCCCAAGCTCTCGCTGCACTTGTATTTAAGGATGAACGGGCCCTGACGCGAACTCTCCACACACCTGGTTCCGACCCGCGGCCTTGGCCTGATACAACCGGGCATCGGCCAGAGACACCAGTTTCTCGTGATTCGGCACCGACAGATCTGCTGCCACACCGATAGACAATGTGACTTCAAGATTGGTCTGCAGTTCATCCCACGCGAAGGAAGTCACGTGATGGGACAGCCGCTCACAGATCCGGATGCCCTGTTGCAGATCCGTCCCAGGCAACACGATCAGGAACTCCTCGCCTCCAAACCGCGCCACAATGTCACTGGGACGCACCACTTCCCGGAACAGGGTGCCCATCTGGCGCAATACCTGATCTCCTACCATGTGTGAGAACCGGTCATTGACCTGTTTGAAGTGGTCCAGATCCACCATGGCCACGGTCAGCGGGATGCCGTCTTCCTTATGGCGCTTGAATTCCCGGGCGAGGACCTGTTCGACGTAGCGGCGGTTGTACAGGCCGGTCAGGTCATCTTCAGACACCTGCCGCTCCAGCAGTTTTGACTGGGTTTCCAGAATGGACAGCAGGTGGGTTTTCTCGGCGTTCAGCCGCTCGAGCGCTTCGTTCGCTGCCGTCAGCTCAATCGAGCGCACCTTGAAGATTTCAGTGTCGGCCTTGGCACGCTCCACCTCCAGTTCAATCGTCAGGGCGCGTGCCTTGAGGGCTGCGTCATGAGCCAACATCTCCTGTTCCGCTGCCCGGTGCAGACGATAGTAGGTCAGCGCTTCATAGGGCTCCTCGCTGGCCTCAGCCACCTGGGCACACGCCTGGTAAACCTCCAGGGTCAGTTTGAGCTGTGCCACAGCATGTGAGATTTCCAGAGCGTCGCGCAGGGCTGCCTGGGCGTCCTGATACTGCCTGGCGTGCAGGTGGGTCAGCCCCAGCTCAAACAGGGCCCACCCTTCCAGGGCCCGGTGGGCAAGGGACCGGGCCGCCGTCAGGGTCAAGGTGAGGGCCTCGGTGCTGGCAGCCAGATCACCGCGCTGCCGGTGCGCTTTTCCCAGGTACAGGCTGGCGGTGGCTTCCAGAAAAACATTGGGAGCTGTTCGCAGTAGCGTGAGCGCACGGGTGGCCAGTTCTACCGCCTCGTCGAACTCACCGCGTTCAAGGGCCAATTCCGCAAGAGTGCCGTTCGTCTGTGCCTCGCCCACAGTATCTTCCAGATTCTGATAGGTGCTCAGGGCAGCATCCAGATATTCCACGGCGCGCTGGTGGTCGCCGTAGCCCATGGTCACCACGCCCAGGTTGTGCAGGGTGTTGGCGGTGCGTTTCAGATCTCCCATCTTGCGGCTCACGCGCATGGCCACCGACAGCATGTCGACGGCCTTTTCATGCCGCGTCAGGCTGTTGTATACGGCGGCACTGAAGTTGGCACAGTCCAGCTGAAGGACATCGTCCTCAAGATGCGCGGCGAATTCCAGGCCACGGCTGAGCATGGACAGGGCTTCTTCGTAACGTGAGGCCACGAAATGAAAAAATCCCATGTTGCGGTAGGCGTATCCCAGCCCCCACAGGTGTCGCAGCTCCTGAGCCAGAGCGTACGCTTTGTTGGCAAGACGCTCGCCCTCCTGGGGATCCGAGTTCCGAAGGTCCCACGACGCACTCAGCAGCGCCTCGAGCTGCTCGACCTGCGCCGCCGGAACCATAGGCTCATCCAGACGGTCCATCACAGAGGGCTGCAGCTGTCCCGCAGGGTCACGCGGTTCTGGACCGGCAGCCGGCGAGGCCCCCCTGGAAGTCTCCCGGCCATCATCAGGAGAATCACCTTTGGCCAGCAGCTGTTCCAGGGCCCCCACCACCTGCGGATCAAACTGCGTGCCGCTCAGCCGCCGGACTTCCTCCAATGCCTCTGCAGGCGACCAGGCCGGTTTGTAGGGTCGCTCATTGGTCAGGGCGTCGTACACATCGGCCACCGCCACGATCCGGCCCACCTGGGGGATTTCCGTACCGCTCAGTCCCCGCGGGTACCCTTGGCCATCCCAGCGTTCGTGATGGGTCAGGGCAATCTGTTCGGCCATCAGCAGCAGCGGAGACTGACTGCCCTGCAGCATCTTGGCCCCGATCACCGTGTGCAGCTTCATGCGCTCAAATTCTTCGGGGGTATAACGGCCCGGTTTCAGCAGCACCGCATCCGAGATGCCGATCTTGCCGATATCGTGCAGACGCGCCGCCCATTTCAGCAGCTCGGCTTCGGTGGCGTCCAGGTTCATGACATGGGCAAGCTGGCACGACAACTCGCCCACACGCAGGGTATGGGCGCCAGTCAGGTCGTCACGATATTCGCCGGCAAAGCCCAGGCGCGTGACCATCTCCAGCTGGGCCTGCTCCAGTTCCCTGGTCCGAACCTGCACGGTCTGCTCGGCTTCCTCACGTGCGCGCTGTGCCAGCTCGCCGATCTGCCGGTACGACTCGGATTCCATACGGGCGCGCTCTGCGGCATGACGGGCGGTGAGGGTCTGCGTTCTCGATTCGTTTTCCTCGTTGAAAAGCAGGCGCTCCAGGCGGTGAAATTCCTTGTGGTGCTTCAGGGCAGACGCCAGCTGGCCCAACTGCTCGTGTACCCCTGCAAGCTCGGCATGCACCAGCACTTCCTCGTTGCGCAGCCGGTGCTGCTGCGTCACCGCCAGTGCGTGCTGCAGGTGATGGGCTGCGTCCGCCAGACGGTTCAGGGCAGCTGCGGCGCGCCCCAGGCCCAGCAGCGCACTGGCGGTGCCCTGTGCGTCTTCAATCTCCTGCGCCACTTCCAGGGATTGCTGATGCATTTCTAGAGCCCGCTGCGGAACTCCCCGTTCCATCCAGACCTGCCCCAGATTGTCCGACAGGTCGATGATGTCACGCGAGAAGCCGTGCTGGCTGGCCAGTTCCAGCGCCATATCCAGCATTGCTGTGGCGTCTTCCGGTTGCCGCATGCTCTTGTAAACCAGCCCGAGCGTTCCCAGCGCGGCCAGCTGGGTACCCAGGTTCTCCGCAGCGCGCGCGGCTTCCAGGCCGAGGGTCAGGTACTCCCGGGCCGCTTCGTACTGCCGCAGGGCATGGTACGTGTGGCCAATATTCACCAGGCATGGACCGTTCAGGGAAGGGTCGTCGTTGGTGTACTGCGTCACAAGCTGATGGGCCTGAAACAGGGCCGACAGCGCGTCGGCGTGTTCTCCCAGGTTGGTCAGGGCCGACCCCAGATTGATCAGGCAGCGAATCTGCCCCACCAGGTCACCAGCCGTGGAGAACAGCCGCGCCGCCTGACGCAGCAGTTCCACCGACTCCTCGAGATGACCGGTGAAATTGGCGGCCGTGGCCCACAGACGTCTGGCTTCGGCCTCCATGTCCGCGCAGTTCCATACCTGGGCAACCTGGGCAGAGGTCCGTGCACAGTCGAGCATGCCCTGAAAGTTTCCCCGCTGCGCTTCGAGCCGGGCAAGCTGGTGCAGTTCCTGCAAGACGGGGAGGTGGGGCCGATCGGACGACGCCATCTCGGGCTGGTTCAGGGCGCTCAGGGCGGCGTGTAGATGCTCGCGGGCCACCAGGTCCTGTTCTGCTTCAAAAGCGTGCCGGCTGGCCACCAGACGCCCGACCACCTCCTCTATCCGAGGAGATGGAATCAGAAGCTGTGTGTTTTCGCCCATTGATGCTTCAGTCATTCTTGAATCCACGGAAAAAACCTCGTGTAGAGACCAAGCATCCTGACACGGACTGTGGCAGAACCGGTCTGACAGGTGACTGACAGGAAGGCTACAGCAACGCTGTACATGAAGACACGCACTTCATAGCACGGCGAACCGTGGGTCCGGCCTACATCTCTTTATTGCATGGGTATAGGCCCCATGGCCTACCCTGGCCACGTGACCGCACCCGTGACCGTCCGTTCCGCCCGACCCACCGACGCGGCCTTTGCGGCGCCGCTGATTCAGGCAACCATCGGCCCGGTGGGGCTGGCCCTGACCGGGGCGGCGTCGGACGGCGAGGCCGAGCACATCCTGCGCGGGTTCTTCGCCCGGTCCGTTCACCGCCTGAGCTTCGAGAACACCTGGATCGCGGAGTGCGCAGGCGAGGCGCTGGGGGTGCTGGTGGCCTACGCCGGCAGCGACGCCCCGGCCCTGGACGCGGCCTACCGGGAGCGGCGACGCTCGCTGGGTCTGCCCGCGGACGTGGCCTCCGAGGGACAGCCCGGCGAGTGGTACGTGGATACCCTGGCCGTGAGCGAAGCTGCCCGTGGTCAGGGCATCGGCGCACGGCTGCTGCACGAAGCCGCGGCCCAGGCCAGGGAGCGTGGCTTGGGCCGCCTGGGTCTGCTTGTGGAGCAGGGCAGCCGCGCCGCCGCGCTGTACCGCCGCGAGGGCTTTCGGGTGGCCGGGGAGCGGACGCTGGGGGGGCACCGGTACCGGCACATGGTTCGCCCCGTCAGCTGACCCTCACCCAGCAGGCGAGTTCCTTCTCACGCTGCCGACTAGGGTGTGTCCGCAAACCTTCAGAGCCACTCCATCAGGCAGGCAATCGTGACCATGGCCTCGAAATGACAGGCGCGTT
>NZ_BMOM01000022.1 GCF_014647075.1 Deinococcus aerophilus
CCCAGAATCTGTGACTTCGACACTCCCAGATTCTCTCGGCTGGGAGCGCTTTGGCGTCGTTATGCAGGTGCAACTCCTGAGTCCAGGGCAGACCATCGGTTCTTCCAGAATGTATCCTAGAGAATCCGGTTTCATTGATTGAAAGAGGGCCAGTAAATTTAAATAAATAACAACCTCAGAGCCCTTGAAAGGGACAGTCAAAAAACTGGTGGGCGGGGAAGTTCTCCCGGCCCACCAGCGCTGTGTCCGCGTTGCCGCAGTCTGTTGCGTTCCTGCCCGTCAGTGACGCTCGACGTTGCGCAGGAAGGCGGGGATGTCGTAATCCTTGGGATCATAGCTGCTGCCCGTGCTGCCGCGCTTGGGGCGCACGATGGTGTCGAGGCTGCTGGCCGAGCCGGCCAGGCTGCCCGCGAGCGCGCCGGGCATTTCGTTGAAGCCGGTGGCGATCACCGTGACGCGCACCTCGTCGCCGGCATCCTCGTCGGGGGTGATGCCGAACAGGATGTCGGGTTCCTCGAAGCCGGTGGCCTCGCGGATCTTCTCGACGATCTCGTTGGCGTCGGTCATGCTCAGGTCGTAGCTGCCGGTCACGTTCACGAGGATGCGGCGCGCGCCCTCGATGCCGCGTTCGAGCAGCGGGCTGTGGATGGCGCTCATGGCGGCTTCCTCGGCGACCTTCTCGCCCCGGCCCGCGCCGATGCCCATCAGGACCGTGCCGCTGTTGGCCAGCAGGTTGCGCACGTCGGCGAAGTCGAGGTTGATCATGCCCTCGACGTTGATCACGTCGCTGATGCCCTTGACGCCGTAATACAGCACGCGGTCGGCGATCAGGAACGCCTCGCGGAACGAGACCTTCTTGTCCACGGCGGTCAGCAGTTTCTGGTTGTTCACCACGATCATGCCGTCCACGCGGTCGGCCAGCTTGCTGATGCCTTCCTCGGCCACCCGGATGCGCTTGGGGCCCTCGAAGCCGAACGGCCGGGTCACGATGGCCACCGTCAGCACGCCCATCTCGCGGGCGATCTCGGCCACCACCGGAGCCGAGCCGGTGCCGGTGCCGCCGCCCATGCCCGCCGTGATGAACAGCATGTCGGTGCCCGCGAGGTACTCCTTGATGTGCTCGCGGTCTTCCAGGGCGGCCTTCTCTCCGACCTCGGGGTCGGCGCCGGCGCCCAGTCCGCGGGTCAGACGGTCGCCCAGCTGAATACGGATCTCGGCGTGGCTCTTGGCCAGCACCTGGGCGTCCGTGTTGCCGGCGATGAACTCCACGCCTTCGAGTCCCGATTCGATCATGCGGTTCACGGCATTGTTGCCGGCCCCGCCCAAGCCAATTACGCGAATTCTGGCCGCTTGCATCTTGTCTCCTTACGCTACAGTCCTGCCTCTGGGAGGCAGGCTGCCGTGGTTTATCTGGGGTAGTTTAACGCACCATATCGGGCGTGTCGGGTCAAACGGAGGCCCCGCTTCCCCCAGTGCCCCCAACGGTGGGAGACGGGCAAGGCGCGGGGCGCGGGAACTACATCCAGTCCTTGAACAGGCCGCGAATGCGGTCCATCAGGCCGGGGCCATCACTTTTCTGTGCGCTTTTCTGGGAGGTGGGTTTGGCGCTGCTTGCGGCGACGGGGGCCGGTTTGGCAGGTGCCGGGTCCTCGGGCGCGGGCGGCGGCACCATCAGGTCCTCGGCGCGCTCGCGGAATACGGCGGGGGGCACCCGGCCGTCCTCTCCCAGGCTGTACAGCAGCAGGCCCACGCTGGCCGCGTGCTGGGGGCCATTCACGATGTCGGTCAGGCCGCCGATGCCGCGTGGACGGCCGATGCGCACCGGCAGCCGGAAGCGGTCGCGGGCCAGCTCGACCGTGCCGCGCAGCATGGCGGCCCCGCCGGTCAGGACCATGCCCTGGGCAACCAGTTCCACCGGCCCCAGGGTGTGGTCGATCTCGTCGCGGATCATGGAGAAGATCTCGGCCAGACGGGGCTTGATGATACGCGAGAGTTCAAAGGCGCTGATGGCGTGGGTGCTGCCCGACGCCGTGGTGATCTCGAGCGTCAGGTCCTGGTCGGCCAGTTCAGGCAGGGCCGCGCCGTAGCGCCGCTTGACGTTCTCGGCCTCCTCCATGGGAATCTTGAGGATCTGCGCGAGGTCAGCCGTGACGTGCTCACCGCCGATGGGAATGCACGCCGAGTGGGCCAGGTTGCCGCGCTTGAACACGCCGATGTCGGTGGTGCCGCCGCCCATATCAACCACCACGACCGTCTGGGTCTGCTCGGCGGCCTCCAGCGTCGCCAGCCCGGAAGCCAGCGCGTGCAGCACGAAGCCGTCCACCCGCAGGCCCGCCTCCTGCACGCAGCGGCGCAGGTTCAGCAGCGGTCCAGCGGTGCCGGCCACGATGTGGACATCGACTTCCAGCCGCACGCCGTGCATGCCCACCGGACTCTTGATGCCCTCCTGACGGTCCACCACGTACTCCTGCGGCAGGGTGTGCAGAATCTCGAGGTTGGGGTCCAGCGGCACGGCGCGGGCGTTCTCGATGGCCCGATCAACGTCCGGCTGAGCAATTTCCTGGTTGCGGCGGATGGCGGCCAAACCGTGGCTGGTGATGGCCTTGGCATGGTTGCCGCCCACGCTGACGTAGGCACTCTCGACCCGGACTCCGCTGACCCGCTCGGCGGCCTGGACCGACTGACGGATGGCGTGTGTGGCCCGTTCCAGATTGACGACGCTGCCGCGCTTCATGCCCTCGCTGGGCACGCTGCCTTCGCCGATGATGTCCACGCTGCCGTTCGGAGCGACCTCGCCGATGACGGTGGTGATCTTGGTGGTGCCGATGTCCAGGCCCACGACGATTGTATTGTCCTTCATTCCTGGACGCTCACCCCCCAGGGGTAAATGGAAATGTCTTGTTTCGGATACATGGTGATGCTCCCAGCATACTTCAGTAGGGTGGCCGGGTCACCACTCCAGACCGATCCTGTGGGCAATTTCACCCGCAGCCCGGTCGGGGTATAGACGACCGACTGCACATTGTAGCGGCCCAGGACCTCCAGGACCCGCAGGGCCTCCGGCAAACGGTCCGGACCCCAGCCCTGCACCAGCGGCAGCCCGCCCAGATCCCGCGCTCCCGGCAGCAGGGTGCCGTCGGCGGCCACCCCGACCACCGGCCTGCCCGAGCGTTGCCAGCGCACCTGTGGAGTCCGTTCCTGCACCTCCACCGTGACCCGGTCTGGAAAGATACGGGTGATGGTGGCCGAGCGCACCCAGGGACTGCTCTTCAGGGCGCCCGTGCGCCACGCGCCGTAGTACAGCCAGCCGAAGCCGGGGGTCAGGCCGGCCAGCTCACGCACCTGCGCCGCCGTCAGATGCCGCTCGCCGACCACCGTGACGGCGCGGATGGGCAGGGCGAACCAGCTCGCTGCCAGCGCACCGGTCATCAGGACCGCGCCCAGCACCCACGGCCAGCGGGGCCGGCGCGGCGGGCTGCCGGACACGGTCTCTGTGGGATCTGAGTTCTCGGGCGCTGGGTCCTCGGCGGGCAGGGGAGCCTGAGGGGAAGGGGAACGGGTCACAGGGTTCCTGTGGAGGCGGCACGCTGCTCGCCACCTGTCCCGGAACCATCCGCCGCAAGGCCAGCCAGGGGCGCTTCAGGCCACAGCTCGTATTCCAGTTCCAGCGGCAGGCCCACCCGCCCGCGGATCAGGTCCAGCAGCGCGTGGACATCCGCCGCCGCCGCGCCGCCCAGGTTGACAATGAAATTGGCGTGTTCCGGAGCGATCAGGGCCTGCCCCACGCGGGTGCCCTTGAGGCCCGCCTCGTCGATCAGGCGACCGGCGCTGACGCCGCCCGGATTCTTGAACGCGCAGCCTGGCGTCTTCATCTTGGGCTGGCCCTTGCGGGCGGTGTCGGCCAGGGTCATCTTTTCTAGGACCTCTTGCGGGGTGCTGCGGCGCAACTTGAGGCGCACGCGCGTGACGATGTGGCCCCGCGGAATGCCGCTGTCGCGGTAGCCCCACGGCAGGTCGTCGGGAGTCACCACCCGCACCTCCCCGGGCGTCACGATTTCCAGGCTGTGCAGGCCGTCGAACATCTCGCCGTAGCGGGTGCCGGCGTTCATCCACACCGCGCCGCCCACCTGGGCCGGAATGCCCACGGTGCCCTCCAGATTGCTCAGCCCCAGCTTCTGCAGGGTGCGGATCAGGCCGGGCAGGGGCACGCCGCCGCCGACCCAGCCGGTCACGAGCTGTTCTTCATCACTCAGTTCGGGATCGGGGGTCAGGTCGCGCTCGGCCAGCGCTCCGGTCAGGCGAATCACCCGTTCGGGAACGCCGTCGTCGGCGATCACCAGATTGCTGCCGCCGCCCAGGATGCGGTAGGGCGCCTGCATCGCCTCGTGCAGCTGGGCATGGTCGCTGACGAACCACACCTCGGCGGGGCCGCCCACACCCAGCGTGGTGA
Source organism: Deinococcus aerophilus (assembly GCF_014647075.1). Lineage (NCBI taxonomy): Bacteria > Thermotogati > Deinococcota > Deinococci > Deinococcales > Deinococcaceae > Deinococcus > Deinococcus aerophilus. The sequence goes on from NZ_BMOM01000022.1 coordinate 4,451, forward strand.
AGCGTGACAGGGCGAGCCGTTCGATTCGGGCCCCACTCCGGCTGGAAGAGGTTGTCGTCATCGGGGCACGTCCCCGGCTGTTGTGGGCACGGTCGCGGCGGCGTCGGTGGCAGGACGGGTCAGTTCCCGGGCGAGCTTCCAGACGTCGCCCGCGCCCATGGTCACGATCAGGTCGCCGGGCTGCGCGGTGCCGCGCAGGGTCCGGACGACCTCGGCGCGGTCGGGCAGGTAGCGCACGCCCGCGTGTCCGTTCTGGGCCATGCGTTCCGAGATCAGGGTGGCGTGAATGCCCTCAATGGGAGGCTCGCCGGCGGCAGCGATGTCCAGCACCAGTACCTCGTCGGCGTCCATCAGGGCGTCGGCAAGCCGCTTCCAGCTCTGCTGGGTGCGCAGGTAACGGTGCGGCTGGAACACCACCCGCACCCGCCGCCCGGTCTGGCGCGCGGCCTGCACGGCGGCGGCCACCTTGGTGGCGTTGTGGGCGTAGTCATCAATGACCAGGGCGCCGCCCACAGTGCCGATGCGCTGCCAGCGGCGGCCCGGGCCACCGAACGCGGCCAGTGCCGCCGCCGCCGACGCGAAATCCCCGCCGTAAAGATGGGTGGTCGCCAGCGCCGCGAGCGCGTTGAGGACGTTGTGTCGCCCGGGCAACCCGACACGCGCCTCACCCAGCACCTGATCCCGGTGCGTCACGGTGAAGGTGGTGCCGTCTGCGTCGGGACGCAGGTCCACGGCGCGGTAGTCGGCGCCCTGCGCCTGACCGTAGCTCAGCACTTCCTGCGCCCCCTGGCACAGCGCGGCCAGACCCGGCCAGTCGGCGCAGTACAGCACCCGTCCGGACTGGGCCACGTAGCGCGCAAAGCCCGCGTGTTGCTCCTCGACCGTTTCCCAGTAGGTCGCCTGGTTGCCGCCCACATGGTCATCCTCGGCATTGGTGAACACCGCCGTCTGACTGCCCAGCTCGGCAAAGGCCCGGTCGGATTCGTCCACCTCGGCGACAAACGGCCCGGTGCCCATGCGGGCGTTGCTGTTGAATTCGGGCACGATGCCGCCCACAAAGGCCGACGGGTCCAGACCCGCGCCGGCCAGCGCCACGGCGATCATGCTTGTGGTGGTGGTCTTGCCGTGCGTACCGATCACGCCGATGCTCGGGCCCGCGCGCAGCAGTTCACTGAGCAGGGCCATGCGCGGGCGGACCTCGGTGCCCGCCTCGCGCGCCGCCACCAGCTCGGGATGCGTCTTGGGCACGGCCTCGGAGGCCACAAGGACGTCCACCGCGCCATGGGCGGGGGCCGTGATGTGGGCGGCGTCATGACCATGCAGCACGGCGATGCCCTCGGCCTGCAGCTGGGCCGTCAGCTCACTGGCCTGGTCGTCGCAGCCGCTCACGTGGGCCCCGCGCGCACGCAGCAGCCGGGCAAAAGCACTCATGCCGATGCCGCCGATGCCCATCAGGTGATAGTGCAGGGGGCGCGGGGTGCTGGCAGGAACGGGGGTGGAATTGGCAGGGAAGTCAGTCATGTCTTGGAGGGGGGAGCGCGGCTACCGTGAAGCGGGCCACTAGCGCAGGTGCTGTTCGATCAGGTCGGCGAAACGTCCCGCCGCCCCCACCTGAGAGCGCCGCAGGGCCGCGTCGTGCATGGCGGCCCGCGTGTCTGGCGCTGCACACTCTAACACCGCCGCGCCCAGATCCATCTCGGCGTGCTGCTGCTCGACCAGACGTCCGGCTCCCGCTTCCTGCACCCGGCGGGCATTGTGCCACTGGTGGTTCTCGGCCGACTCCGGCAGCGGCACCGTGACCAGCGGCACGCCGTGAAAGGCGGCCTCGGCCAGCGTGCTTGTGCCCGCGCGGGTGATTGCCAGATCGGCCACCGCCCACGCGTCCACGGCGTCCACGTATCCGGTGACGTGATACCAGTCCAGTTCACGCACCCGTGGGATGACCTCGGGCAGCCAGCGGGGGCCGGTGGCGTGCAGTACCTGAACGTCGCGGCCCACCGGCACGGCGCCGTGGTCAGGGACGTCCATATCAAAATTCAGATCAATGTGGGGAGGCCCTCCGTGTGCCCCGGCAGACAGGACCTGGTTGGGCCGCATCGCCGGCACCCGGCCCGCATCGCCCAGCACGCCGCGCAGCGCCCCCGGCACCGTGCGGTTCAGGAACAACGATCCCTGTGAGCCGCCCATGACCAGCACGGTCAGCGGCCCTGATTTGAGTTTCAGGCGGGCCAGGGCCTGCCCGCGGTCGGCCCGTTGCTCGCGCACGGGCATGCCCACCAGCGTCGCCTTGCGCGGGTCCAGGCCGAGCACCTGCTCATAGGCCGTGCCGATGGCGACCGCCCGCCCCGCCGCCAGCCGCTGGGTCAGGCCCAGGCGGGCATTCTGCTCGTGCAGAACGGTGGGAATCCGCAGGCTCTGGGCAGCCAGCACTCCCGGCAGGCTGGCAAAGCCCCCAAAACCCACCACCGCGCCGGGCCGCAGCCGGGCCAGCAGCGTCCGCGCCTGCGCCACGCCCTGACCCGCGCGGATCAGCTCGCGCGGGTCAGGGCGGCCCTGGCCGCTGCGGGCCAGTTTGCCTGCGTCTACCCCCTGAAACAGCAGGCCGGCCTCTGCGGCGATGCGTTCCTCCATGCCGCCGCGCTGACCCAGAATCAGCGCGGCGTGTCCGCGGGCGATCAGCTCCCGTGCAGTTGCCACCGCCGGGTAGATGTGCCCGCCCGTTCCCCCCGTTGCCATGACCACCAGACTCATCGGGGCCGAGTGTAACGCGCCGTGGGGGTGGGGCAGCCCGACTCCCCGGTCCGCGGTCCGGCCGGCGCGTGCCCCCGCCCCTGCTTATCCTCCGGTGCGCCCGCGTTTTTCCTGCAGCTCGGCCTTCAGGGCTCCCAGCCGCCGCAGCACCTCTTCGATGTTCTCCATGCTCGTCGCGTAGCTGAGCCGCACGTGACCGGGCGCGGCGAAATCGGTGCCGGGGACCACGGCCACCCGTGCGCCGTCCAGAATCAGGCGGGCGGCCTCCAGTTCATCGGGATGCAGGGCGGTGGTGTCGGGCATCACGTAGAAGGCCCCCTGCGGCTTGGGGGTGGGCAGGCCCAGCGCATTCAGGCCGGCGACGATGCGGTCACGCCGGCGACGGTACTCGCTGCGGGCGTGCTGCACGAAGCGGTTGGTGGCCTCGTGGTCCTGCAGGGCGGCCAGGGCGGCATACTGTGACACGCTGCTGGCGTTGCTCGTGCTCTGCGACTGCAGGGCGTTCATGGCGGCGATCACCTCGCGCGGGCCGCCCGCGTAGCCGATGCGCCAGCCGGTCATGGCGTAGGCCTTGCTCGCACCGTTGATGGTCAGGGTGTGTTCGGGCGCGAAGGTGCCGATGCTGACCTGCTCGGCGTCGTAGACCAGATGCTCGTAGATCTCGTCGCTCACGATCATCAGGTTGTGCCGCTGGGCGATGGCCGCGACCGCCTGAAGCACCTCGGGCGAAAAGACCGCGCCGGTGGGGTTGCCGGGGCTGTTGAGCACGATCATGCGGGTCATCGGCGTGACCCGGGCCTCCAGCGCCACGGGGTCGAGCTGAAAGCCGGTCTCGGCCTGGGTGGGCACCATCACCGGAAACGCTCCGGTCAGGGCGACCATCTCGGGGTAGCTTACCCAGTACGGGGCCGGAATCAGGACCTCGTCTCCGGGATTCAGCAGCGCAAAGAAAGCGTTGAACAGGGCCTGCTTGCCCCCGCCCGTGACCGTGACCGCGTCGGGCGCGTGGTCCAGCCCGTTCTCGCGCCGGAACTTGGCGCTGACGGCCTCGCGCAGTTCGGCGATGCCGTTCACCGCCGTGTAGCGGGTCTTGCCCTCCTCAATGGCGCGGATGGCGGCGGCGCACACATGCGGCGGCGTGTCGAAGTCCGGCTCGCCCACGCTCATGCTGATCACGTCCACCCCGGCCCGCCGCAACTCCAGCGCCCGTCCCGTGACCGCCACGGTCGCAGAAGGCTTGAGGCTCAGGGCACGCGCCGACAGCAGAAAAGGGCCGCTCATGCCCCAGGGTAGCGTGCGCGGGGCAGGGCCGGTCCGGGCCACACATGCCGCCCCCGGGCAGATGGTCCGGGGGCGGCATGTGTGGGTGGATGGTGGGCCGGCTCAGTGCAGCAGGCCGATGCTGCGCGCACGGCTGACGGCCTCGGTGCGGTCGCCGGCGTCGAGCTTGGCGTACAGCCGGGCCAGGTGGTCCTTGACGGTATCGGGGCTGACCCCCAGGTTCTTGGCGATCTCCTTGTTGGAAAAGCCCTGGGCAAGCAGGGGCAGCACCTCGGACTCGCGTGGGGTCAGGCGCGGCACGTCCACCTGGGGCAGCCGGTCAACGTCGGGGTGGGCCACGATGTCGCGCAGTTGCCGGGCCAGGCTCTCGGGATCGGTTTCCTTGCTGACATAGCCGCGTGCTCCGGCGGCGCGGGCCGCCTGCACGATGGCGGGCTCGGCGAAGGTGGTGATCAGGACACTGACAACCTGCGGGTGGGTCATGCGCAGGCGCTCGCAGACCTCGATGCCGGTCATGCCGGGCATCTTGACGTCCAGCAGCACGGCGTCGGGCTGCAGGCTGCGGCACGCTTCCAGGGCGCTCAGGCCGTCGGCGGCCTCGGCCACCACGTCGAAGCCCTGGTTCATCAGGGCGTACTTCAGGCCCATGCGGAAGAGGGGGTGGTCATCGGCAATGACGAGTTTCATGGGTGGACCTCCGGGAGGACGAGGGTGAAGCGCGTGGGCAGGGGGACAGGTTCGGGAGGGCTGGTGAAGGAAGGGCCTGGAAGCGCCGGGTCGGGGGGAGGCGGGCGGCTGTAACACAACCCGCCGCCGTGCGCCTCGGCGATGCGCCGGGCGATGAACAGGCCCAGCCCCGCGGTGCCGGCGGTGTACTGCTGCCCGGCGATGGTGGTGGGCTGCGAGGTGAAGGGCTGGGCCAGCTGGGCCAGGGAGCCGCCCAGGCCGGGGCCGTCGTCGGCCACGACCACGCCCTGCGGCGTGACCTGCAGTTCGACCGCCGAGGCGGCGTAGCGCAGGGCGTTCTCGGTCAGGTTGACCACGGCGCGTTCCAGCACCGGAGCATCGACCGGCGCGTGGCCGTGGCCTTCTACCCGCAGGTCCAGGCCGCGTGCCTGCGCCTGCGGCTGCACCCGGCGCACCACGTCATCCACGAGGGCGCGCAGGTCGGTGGGGCTGGGCTGAATGCTGACGTCGGCCCGCTCGAAACGGTGGGCGTCGGCCATCTGCTGCACCAGCGCGAGCAGCCGCGCCGTCTCGGCCTGCATCTGCGCGCCGATCTCACGCCGCTCGGGTTCGGGCAGGGGCAGGGTGGTCAGCGCGCGGGTCAGGTGGCCGGTGGCGACCAGCGGCGTTTTAAGGTCGTGGACCAGCGTGGCCATGAAGGCGTTGCGCCGGGTCTGCTCGGTGCCCAGGCGCGCAAGCAGGTCGGCAAAGGCCGCGCGCAGCGCACGCACCTCGGCCGGGTCGTCGGTGTGCGGGCTCAGGTGACCTTTCTCGACCTGTTCCTGCAGGCGGCTCAGGGGGCGCAGCAGCACTCCGCTGAGCACGTAGCCCACCAGGCTGCACAGCACCCCCACCAGCACGGTCCAGCCCGCCAGCGCCGCTCTGGGCAGGCTGGGGGCCGCCGCAAAGACGAGCACCAGATTGGGCAAAAAGGCAAGCAGAAAGATGATCAGCGCGAACTGCATCCGGAGCGTGTTGACCGACCACACCGCCGGCCTGTTCAGGACAGGATCACGGCGGCCGGGGATCGTACGGGCACTCACGAAACTCAGCTTAGGGACGGATCTCTGACAGAACCGTCACGCGCCAGGGGCGGCGGACGGCCATGTCAATCCCCCATTTTCCTTCCGACAGGTGGGGTGTCCGCTCGGCCCGGCCACATCTCAGGTCGCCGGGTTCATCTTTCCCGGATTCCCGGCCCGGTGTTGTGCAGGTTATTCCCGGGTCATTTATTCCTCGGTGCTCAGGACCGCCAGGAACGCTTCTTGCGGCACCTCCACCGTGCCGATCTGCTTCATGCGGGCGCGGCCCTTTTTCTGCTTGCTCAGCAGCTTCTTCTTGCGCGAGATGTCGCCGCCGTAACACTTGGCGAGCACGTCCTTGCGGTAGGCCTTGACGGTGGCCCGCGCGATGATCTTGGCGCCGATGGTCGCCTGAATCGGCACCGGAAACATCTGCCGCGGGATCACTTCGGCCATCTTGTCCACGATCTTGCGGCCCAGTCCGTAGGCCCGGTCCTCGTGCACGATCACGGCCAGGGCGTCCACGACCTCGTTGTTGACCAGAATGTCCACCTTGCGCAGGTTGCCCTCGCGGTAGCCGATCTGCTCGTAGTCCATGCTCGCGTAGCCGCGCGAGATGCTCTTGAGACGGTCGTGGAAATCGTAGAGGATCTCGGCAAAGGGCACCTCGTAGACCAGTTCCACGCGCCGGCCAGGGTAATTCATGGTGATCATCGAGCCGCGCCGCTCCTGCAGCAGGCCCATCACCGGTCCCACGTAGTCCTCAGGCAGCATCACCGACAGCTTGATGTACGGCTCCTCCACGCTCGTGATGCGGTCACGGGTAGGGAACTCGGCCGGGTTCTGGGTCTCGAACACGTCGCCGTTGGTCAGCGATACGCGGTAGACCACGGCGGGCGCGGTGGCGATCAGGTCCAGGTCATACTCGCGTTCCAGCCGCTCCTGAATGATCTCGGCGTGCAGCAGGCCCAGGAATCCGCAGCGGAAGCCGAAGCCCAGCGCCTCGGACGTTTCCGGCTCGAAATTGAAGGCCGCGTCGTTGAGCTTGAGTTTTTCCAGCGCGTCACGCAGCTTGCGGTAGTCCTCGGTGTCGGTGGGATACAGCCCCGAGAACACCACCGGCTGCGCGGGCTTGAAGCCGGGAAAGGCCTGATCGGTGCGGCGTTCCCGACCCGTCAGCGTGTCACCGACCTGCGCGTCGTGGATGTCCTTGATGCCAGCGGCGACCCAGCCGACCGCGCCCGCCTGCAACTCCTGACCCACGATCAGTCCCGGCGTGAAGGTGCCCACCTTGTCGACATCAAAGGATTTGTCGGCGTTCATCAGGGTGATCTGGTCCTTGGGCTTCAGGGTGCCTTCCAGCACCCGCACGAACAGGATCACGCCCTGATAGGCGTCGTAGAACGAATCGAAGATCAGTGCCTTGAGGGGAGCTTCGGGATCACCGGGGGGTGGGGGGATGCGCGCCACCACCGCTTCCAGGATCTCGTCGATGCCAATGCCTGCCTTGGCCGAGGCGAACACGGCGTCGTCGGCGGGAATCCCGATGACCTCTTCAAGTTCACGGGCCGCGCCCTCCGGGTCGGCGGCGGGCAGGTCGATCTTGTTGATCACCGGCACGATTTCCAGGTTGTTGTCGATGGCGAGGTAGGCATTCACGATGGTCTGCGCCTCGACTCCCTGCGAGGCGTCCACGAGCAGCAGCACACCCTCGCAGGCGGCCAGCGAACGGCTGACCTCGTAGTTGAAGTCCACGTGCCCCGGCGTGTCGATCAGGTTCAGCACGTAGGTCTCACCGCCGCTGCCGTCGTCCTGCAGGGGGCGGGTGTATTCCAGCCGGATCGGGGTGGACTTGATGGTGATGCCCCGCTCGCGCTCCAGTTCCAGGGTGTCGAGGGTCTGGTCGCGCTTGTCGCGCACGCCCATGGCCCCCAGCCGCTCCAGGATGCGGTCGGCCAGGGTGGACTTGCCGTGGTCCACGTGGGCGATGATGGAAAAATTGCGGGTGGCCGCAGTGGGGTGGGAGGTGGGGGGCCTGACGTTCACATCCCGCAGTCTAGCCGGATGCGGGCAAAAGGACAGCGGTGGGGGGCACAGCGTTGGCCCGGCGGCGGCACGGCGAGGCGACCTTGGGGACACAGCGGCCCGCTGCCAGCCCCCTGCACAACCTGGGCGGAAAAGTGCTTCCGCTGGTGCTGGACGTGTCCGGCGGTTGTGTTCCGTCCTGTGGCCGGTCCGCTGGGGCAACTCCTCAGTGATTGTCCGGGCTGTTAGCCTCGGGACATGAGCGTTTCGCTGGCCTACCACACCGATCTGGCCCTGCGCCGCCTGGAGGGCGCGGAGGTCATGCGCCACAGCGGCTGCGTGGTCGTCCGTTCGCCGCACAACCCGACCTTCTGGTGGGGCAATTTTCTTTTGATGCCGCGTGCGCCGCAGCCGGGCGATCTGGCGCGCTGGACGCGCGCATTCGAGACCAAGTTCCCCCAGGCGGGGTGGCGGACCTTCGGGATAAACACGGCGGACGGCGAGGCGGGGGCCGCCGGAGCCTTCGAGGAGGCCGGCTTTGAGGTTCACCGGGACACGGTGCTGACCGCCGGACGGACGCAGGCGCCGCGCACGTTCAACCGGGACGCGCAGGTGCGGCGGCTGGAGGGGCCGGCCGACTGGCAGGCGGCGCTGGAGCTGCGGCTGGCCGTGAACGCGGCCGACCCCGAGCCCCTGGAACCGGCGGACTACCGGGCGTTCGCGGCCCGCAAACTCGCCGCCTACCGCGCCGCGCAGGATGCCGGGGCCGGAGCTTTCTGGGGAGCCTTCGACGCGGACGGACGGATGCTCTCCGGCCTGGGTCTGTTCGACGCCGGACAGGGAGTGGCCCGCTATCAAAGCGTGGAAACCCACCCCGAAGCGCGCTCACGCGGGCTGGCCGGCACGCTGGTGCATACGGCGGGCGAGTGGGCGCGTGAGGCGCTGGGTACCCGGACCCTGGTGATCGTGGCGGACCCGGCCTATCACGCCCAGGCCCTCTACGAACGCGTGGGCTTCCGCCCCGGTGAGGTGCAGCTCGGGTTTCAGCGGCGACCGGCGGAAGGTTAGACGCGCCCAGATGGAGACACCCGGGCGGACCAAGCCCGCACAGGCGTCCCCTCCGTACCTGTGCCGCCAGCAACCAAATTCACGGCTCACGGGCCTTGCTGACCGCCTGAGCTGACACTGCGGCCTGTTGCGATCATCTGGCGTGTGTCTGGAGGACCAGCAGCGCAGGCTTACTCGTTGTCTTCCAGAATGGCCGCGTCGTTGTACTTGTTGGCCAGAATGAAAAACGTCGGGGCCCACAGTCCTACAAAGATACCGAAGCGTTCGCCGTGCGATTTTTCCTCGTGGGTCTTCTCGGTGCCGCCCTGGGTGGCCCAGATGGCGATGGAGGCCAGGATGGAGGCCAGTCCCGCGACGGTCAGAAAGTTGGAAATGCTGCGGTTGGACATCAGTAAGTCTCCTCAAAGCGTCTCACAGGCGGCCCGGCCCGGTGCATGGTCGCCCTCTCACGCTTGGTGCCACTGTGTCTCAACCTTACCCTTCCCTCTGCAAGCTGGGAAACAGAGGTCGCATTAAGGGGGCGTTTATATCAGTCCTGTTCATCCAGCAGCCGGGGGCTGGCATCCTCCTGCAACTGCCGCCGGATGGGGGCGAAGCTGCGGCGGTGTGCCGCGCTCACACCCAGCCGCTCCAGCGCGGCGCGGTGGGCCGGCGCTCCGTACCCCTTGTGTGCCGCGAAGCCGTAGCCGGGATGCTGCGCGTCCAGTTCCAGCATCAGGGCGTCGCGCTCGGTCTTGGCGAGCAGGCTGGCGGCGGCCACGCTGTAGCTCAGGGCGTCGGCCCGGGGCGGAGCCGTCAGGGGCAGCTCGGTGCGCAGCCGCAGATAATCGGTGACCAGTGCCTGGGGTGCGGGGCGCAGCCGTGCCAGCGCCCGCCCCGCCGCCGCATGGGTCGCGCCCAGGATATTCAGGCGGTCAATCTCGTCGGGCCAGGCATGTTCCACGGCCCAGGCCACGGCCACCCGCCGGACCTCTGCGGCGTAGGCTTCGCGCTGGGCGGCGCTGAGCTGCTTGCTGTCCCGGAAGGGATACTCGGTGGCCAGGCCCGGCAGAATCACGGCCGCCACCGTCACCGGACCGGCCCACGCTCCCCGTCCCGCCTCATCCACCCCCGCCACCCGGAAGTGGCCGCGCCGCCAGTGTTCACGCTCGAAGGTCCAGTCGGGGGTCACGGAAGCGGGAGTCACGGAAGACGGGGCGGGCATGCCACGAACGGTAACAGGCGCAGAGGGGCAGCTTGCCTCAGCCCGGGATCTTCCCAGCCGCCCCGGCTGGGGCCGCCCGCTCGCGGGCCCGTGAGCGCAGCACATGCTTGAGCACCTTGCCGCTGGCCGTCTTGGGCAGGTCCTGCACCACCTGAATCCGGCGGGGCAGGGCATGACCGGGCAGGTGGGGGGCGCAGAAGCGCAGCAGCTCCTCGGCCACGACGCCGGCGCCGGGATGCAGGGTCACGAAGGCCACGGCCCACTCCTCCTCGCCCCCCCGTCCGGCCACCACCACAGCCTCATGGACGCTGGGGTGGCGGTACAGCGCCGCCTCGATCTGGGCGCTGGACACCGCCTGCCCCCCCAGGTTCAGCAGGTCGCCCGCCCGGTCCAGGATGTCCATCCGTCCGTCAGTGTGGACCACCGCGAGGTCGCCGGTATGCAGCCATCCACCCTCCAGGGCGCGGCGGGTCGCGGCGCGGTTCTTGTAATAGCCCTTCATCACCTGATTGCTGCGAATGACGATTTCGCCGGGCGTGAAGCCGTCGTGCGGTACGGGCTCGCCCCCCTCCGAGACCACCCGCACCTGCCCGCCAAACACCATGGGGTGCCCCTGACGGGCCAGCGTCCGCGCGTCCCCAGGGGCGTCCGGTTCGGGCTCGCTGATCGTGAGCACGGCACTGGTCTCAGTCAGGCCGTAGCCGTGCAGCACCTCGAATCCCTGGGCGCGTAGGCTGCTCAGCAGGCGCGGCGGTGGAGTGGTGCCTGCCACCAGCAGCCGCACCGGACGCGGCAGGCTCAGGGGGGCCGCCGGGTCGGCGAGCGGCGTCAGGATGGCCGGCGAGGCGAACAGGTGCGTGATGCCCTGGGACATCAGGGCGCGCCGGACGTGGGCGGTACTGGCGGCCGGCAGCATCACGTGGGTGCCGCCCGCCGCCGTCACCGCCCACGCGCTGCCCCAGCCGTTGCCGTGGGCCAGCGGCAACGCGTGCAGGTACACGCTGCCGGGCCGCAGATTCAGATGATACAGCAGATTGGACAGGTTGATGTAGGCGTTGCGGTGCGTGACCATCACGCCCTTGGGATCGCTGGTCGTGCCGCTGGTGTAGTTCACGCTGATGGGAGCGTCCTCGTCCAGCGCGGCGGGCAGTTTCAGAGGAGCGGGCGGCGTCCGGGCCAGCCACTGTTCAAACGTTCCGTCCCCGCCCAGCGTGATGACAGGTATCCCCAACTGCCTTAACGTCTCGCCCACCCGCGCCTGACACGTTGCGTCCACCAGCGCCACCCGGGGATCGGCGTGCCCGGCCAGGAACGCCAGCGCCTCATCCGTGAAGGCCGGATTCAGCGGCACGATCACTCCGCCGGCCAGCGGCACGGCGAGAAAGGCGAGCAGGGCGTCGGGGGTATTGGGCGAGATCAGCAGAACATGCTCGCCCGGCAGCAGGTTCGTGCGGCGCAGCAGCGTGATCAGGCGCGCGGTCCGGTCCGAGAGGTCTGTGTACCGCAGCGCCGCGTCTCCGGCCCGCAGCGCCACACGTTCCCCGTACAGCTGCAGGGCGCGCAGCACGGGTTCCAGGGGGGTCAGCGGGGTTTTCATGCGGAAGCCTCCGGGGGTGAACGCAGCACAGAAGTCGAGGTGGGCTCAGTGTGCCGATGTGTCTACTCCGTGCTCAACGGTTGTCTAGGGCAATCCATTTTTCCTCTCATTTTAACAAAAGGCGTCTAGACAAATTTCTGCTGTATGCCGCTGCGTGGCCTTCATAATCAGCCCACCGACAATTCTTCCCTTCCGGCCCGCCCCCGGGCCATTTCCTCTGAGCTTCCACACGTAATTTCCACACGGTGAGGTGTCATGTCTCAACACCAGCGTTCTCAGCTTGAAGTGCAGGGCGTCACCCTCACCTTTGGAGGGCTCAACGCCCTGACCGACGTCAGCCTCGTGGTGCCTCCGGGCGAGGTGGTGAGCATCATCGGGCCGAACGGAGCCGGCAAGACCAGCCTGCTCAACTGCATCAGCGGCTTTTACCACCCCACCCGGGGCCGCATCACCTTCGGAGCCTATGACCTCAGCCGCGCGGCGCCCAACGTGGTCACCGGCTACGGCATTGCCCGGGCCTTTCAGAACCTGGAGCTGTTCCGGGGCCTGAGCGTCGTGGAAAACCTGTTGCTTGCGCGGCACACGCACCTTCGCTACGGCCTGCTCGACAGCCTGGTCTTCTATGGCCGTGCCAGCCGCCAGGAAGCCGAGAACCGCGCGTATGTCGAGCGCATCATCGATTTCATGGAGCTGGAGGAGCACCGGTCCCATCCGGTCGGGACGCTGGCCTACGGCATCCAGAAGCGGGTGGAGGTGGCCCGCGCCCTGACCCTCTCGCCCCAGCTGCTGTTGCTCGACGAGCCCATGGCGGGCATGAACGTCGAGGAAAAGGAGGACATGGTGCGCTTCATCCTCGACATTCAGCGCGAGCAGGGAGTGACGGTCGTGCTGATCGAGCACGACATGGGCGTGGTTATGGACATCAGCGACCGGGTCTACGTGCTGGATTTCGGGCAACTGATCGCGGGCGGACGGCCTGAGGAGGTCAGCGCCGACCCGCGCGTGATCGAGGCGTACACGGGCGTGGCCGAGGCCGGACCCCACAGCGCGGAGCAGGCGGTGGGGGCATGAGCGGCTTTGAGGTCGGTGACGTGACGACCCTGACCATTCCGCAGCTGCTTGCCAGGCGGGCCGAGCAGACCCCCCAGGCGGTCGCCCTGCGTCACAAGGAATACGGCATCTGGAACGAGACCACCTATGCCACCTATCTGGACCGCGCCCGACATGTGGCCGCCGGCCTGCAGGCACTGGGCGTGCGGCGGGGCGAGAAGGTGGCGGTGCTGGCCGACAACATCCCCGCGTGGGTCTTCATGGAAATCGGCGCGCAGGCGCTGGGAGCGGTCAGCGTGGGCGTGTACCAGAGCAGCGTGGCCGAGGAAGTCCGCTATGTGCTGGACTACACCGACGCTGTGGTCGTGCTGGCCGAGGACGAGGAGCAGGTGGACAAGCTGCTGGAGCGCCGCGCCGAACTGCCGCGCGTGCGCCGGGTGATCTACGAGGACCCGCGCGGCATGAGCAAACATGCCGGCGACGACTGGTTCCTGTCCTTTGAGGAACTGCTGGAACTGGGCAAGGCGGAAGCGGCGACCGTGTTCGACCGTGAGGCGGCGCTGGGAACGCCCGACGACGTGTGCCACTTCAGCCTGACCTCCGGCACCACCGGCAACCCCAAGGCGGCCATGCTCTCGCACCGCAACCTGCTGTACATGGGGCAGGCGCTCGGGCAGGTGGATCCGCTGAAGCCGGGAGACGACTACCTGTCGTTTTTGCCGATGGCCTGGATCGGCGAGCAGATGATGACCGTGGCGGTGGCGCTGGCCAACGGCGTGACCGTCAACTTCCCCGAGAGCACCGAGACGGCCATGCATGACCTCGTGGAGATCGGCCCGCACTTCATGTTCGCCCCGCCGCGCGTGTGGGAGGGCATTCAGAGTGCCATGTTCATCCGCATGCAGGAGAGTTACGGCCCCAACCGGGCGCTGTACCGCAAGCTGCTGAAATGGAGTACCGACGCCGCCGACGCCAGCCTGAGCGGCAAGAAGGCGGGCGGAATGACGGCCTTCAAACGCTGGCTGGCGTACTGGGGCCTGACGCGTCCGCTGCTCGACCAGCTGGGTTTCCTGCGCCTGAAACGTGCGTACACCGGCGGCGCAGCGCTGGGGCCGGACGTGTTCCGCTTCTACCACGGTCTGGGCGTCAACCTGAAGCAGATCTATGGCCAGACCGAGAACATCGGCATCGCCTATGTCCACCGCGACGGCGACGTGCGCTTTGACACCGTCGGCAAGATTCTGCCCGGCGGCGAGGTCCGTATTACCGAGGAGGGCGAGATCATCAGCCGCAGTCCCGCCGTGTGCGTGGGGTACTACAAGCGGGACGAGGCCAGCGCCGAGACCATAAGGGAGGGCTGGTTGCACAGCGGCGACGCCGGACGCCTGACGCCCGACGGGCACCTGCAGGTCATTGACCGGCTGAGCGACGTGATGAAGACGGCCGCCGGGGAGACCTTCAGCCCGCAGTTCATTGAAAACCGCCTCAAGTTCAGCCCGTACATCAAGGAGGCGGTGGCCTTTGGCGACGGACAGAGCGAGGTGACGGCCTTCCTGAACGTTGATCCGCTTACCGCCGGGCAGTGGGCCGAGAAACGCCAGATCGCCTACAGCACCTACATGGACCTCAGCGGCAGGCCCGAGGTGGCCGAGCTGATTCTGGACGAGGTGCGCCAGGCCAACGAGCGGCTGGAACCCCACGAGCGCATTGCGCGCTTCGTGCTGCTGTACAAACTGCTGGACGCCGACGACGACGAGCTGACCCGCACCGGCAAGGTGAGGCGCAAGCTGATCCGCGAGAAGTACGCGCCCATCGTGGCCGCGCTGTACGACGGCTCCGAGCGGGTGCGGGTGGAGGCCACCTTCAAGTATCAGGACGGTCAGACGCAGCGGGTGGAGACCGAGGTGGTGGTTCACCGCGTTCCGGGTTCGGAACGGGCGGTGCCTCGGGTGGGACCAAGGGCCGAGCGGGTTGGAGCGTGAGGACTGTGTTCCTCCGGATCCGGACCCGCGCACAAAGGGGGAGCTGAATGGAACTTCTGCCGCAACTGCTGATCGCCGGGGTCGTGATCGGCAGCATCTATGCCCTGGCAGCGCTGGGCTTCGTGCTGATCTACAAGTCCAGCCGTGTCATCAACTTCGCGCACGGCCAGATCATCGCCACCGGAGCGTTCATCGCCTTCGCGCTGACCCAGCGGGGCGTGAACTTCTGGATCGCCGGATTGATCGCCATGCTGACGACCTTCCTGCTGGGCATGCTGATCGAGCGTGTGTTTCTGCGGCGCATGGTGGGCGAGCCGATCATCAGCGTGATCATGGTCACGATCGGTCTGAGCAGCGTTATCGACGGGCTGTTGCACCTGACGCCCTACGGCGCGGGCACCTTCAGCTTCGAGCGGCCTGCGCTGCTCACCGGGCAGGGCATTGAGCTGTTCGGTCTGCCGCTGTCCAAGACCCAGATCGCGGGCGTGCTGATGGCGCTGGGGCTGCTGGGGGCGTTTACGTATTTCTTCAACAAGAGCACCCTGGGCATCACCATGCGCGCGGTGGCCGACGACCAGATGGCGGCCATGAGCGTGGGCACCAGCGTGGAGCGGGTCTTTGCCCTGGCGTGGGCAGCGGCGGGTCTGACCGCGGCGGCGGCGGGCGTGATCCTGGGCCTGATGAGCGGCCTGACGCTGGGCGGTCTGGCGGGCATCGGCCTCAAGGTCTTCCCGGTGGTGATTCTGGGCGGCCTGGACAGCGTGATCGGCGCCATCGTGGGCGGCATGCTGATCGGAATTCTGGAAAATCTCTCGGCGGGGTATCTGGACGGCATCGTGCCGGGCGGCGGTACCCGCGAGGTCTTTCCCTTCATCGTCCTGATCATTGTGCTGCTGATCCGCCCCTACGGGCTGTTCGGAACCAAGGAGATCGAGCGTGTGTAGGTGGCTGTACACGCTGGATGACGGGCGCAACCACCGTCTGCCGGCTTCCCATGAAGGTGCCTGCTGATGCCCGCCTCCCGCTTTACCCAGACCGGCAACTACCGCACGCGCTACCGGCAGGACCAGACGATCTTTGCAACCTATTCGGAGCAACTCAGCCTGATTGTGCTGCTGGCGCTGCTGCTGCTGCTGCCGCTGATTCTGCCCAAGACCCTGCTGCGCGACGTGAACATGATCATGATCTACGCGGTCGCGGTGATCGGGCTGAACATCACCACCGGATACACCGGCCTGATCAACATCGGGCAGGCGGCCTTCATGGGGGTGGGCGCGTACGCCACCGCGCTGGCGGCCACCCGGCTGAACCTGCCGTTCTTCCTCGCCATCCCCATCGGCGGACTGGCGGGCGCACTGGTCGGCACCTTCGTGGGCCTGCCCAGCCTGCGCCTGAAGTACCTGTACCTGGCGGTGGCCACGCTGGCCTTCCAGATCATCTTCGAGTGGGGGGTGGGGCACACGCCGCTGCTCGCCCAGGGCGGCGCGATCAGCCTGCCGCAGGTGCAGGTGTTCGGCGTCAAGGCCACCTTCTTCAACCACAATTTCGTGTGGTACTACCTGATTCTGCCGGTACTGGTGGTCATGGCGCTGCTGTGGCGCAATGTGTTGCGGACCAAGCACGGGCGCTCGCTGATCGCCGTGCGTGACAACGACCGCGCCGCCGCCGCCATGGGCATCAACCCCGGCACCGCCAAGATCACGGCCTTCATGATCGGCTCGTTCTATGCGGGCATCGCGGGCGGCCTGTTCGCATACTTCCAGAAAGCCGTGGTGATCGAGGACTACGGCCTGCACATCTCCATTCAACTGCTCGCCATGGCCATCGTGGGCGGCCTGGGCAGCCTGCCGGGATCGTTCCTGGGGCCGCTGTTCATCGTGGCGCTCGACCGCGTCGTGGGCAACACCAGCAACTGGATCGGCTCCCAGAACCTCTTTCCGGCGGGGGTGGACGCCGCCACCGCGCTGCGCCCGCTGTCCTTTGGCCTCGCCATTGTCCTGTTCCTGATGTTCGAACCGCGTGGCCTCGCCAACTGGTGGCGGCTGGGGCGGCTGTATTTCAAGAAGTGGCCGTACAAGTTCTGACGGCCTGTCCTCGACTGCTTTCCCTCTTCTCCAACCGCCGTTTTTCCCTTCCCGCCCTCATTCTCCCGGAGGTTCCACCCATGAACAAGACCCTGCTGCTGTCCGCCCTGGTTTCCGTGTCCTTCGCCGCCGCCCAGAAAACCGTCACGCTGCCGTGGTCCGGGGCGATCACCGGGCCGACCAGCGACGCCGGCGCGAGCTACGGCGCGGGCGTGGAGGACTACTGCAAGTACGCCAACGCGCAGAAGATGCTGCCGGGCATCACCCTGAACTGCGTGACCCGCGACGACCAGTACAACAATGCCAACACCCAGCGCAACTACGAGGACTTCGTGGGCAACCTGAACGCCCCAGTGTTCCTGGGATACGCCACCGGCGGCGCGCTGCAGCTCAAGAGCGTGATTCAGGAAACCAAGATTCCCACGCTCACGGCCAGCTACCACATCGGTATCGTGGACGCGCCCGACAACACCTACACCTTCCTGCCGGTGAGCAGTTACAGCGAGAACATCGTGGCGCTGCTGGAATACGTGGCGAAAAAGGAGCGCGGCGCGAAGGTGGCGCTGATCGTCAACCCCAGTCCCTTCGGGCGTGACCCGGTGGTGGACGCCCGCAAGGCCGCCGAGCGGCTGGGCCTCAAGATCACCGACGTGCAGGAGGTCGGCGGCAACAACCTCGACAACACCGCGCTGCTCAAGCGGCTGGAATCCCAGGGCGCGAAGTACATCATCAACCAGAACACCGCCGGCCCGGTCGCCAACATCCTGAAAGACGCCAAGCGGCTGGGCCTGCTGGGCAAGATGCAGTTCATGGGGGCGCATTACACCGGCGGCGAGGACCTGACCAAGCTCGCCGGGGACGCCGCCAAGGACTTCATCTGGGCCACCAGCTACTACCTGTACGACGAGGGCAACCAGCCCGGCATCCAGCTTGTCAAGAAGATCGGAGCGCAGTACAAGCGCGGCGCAGACACCATCCGCAGCGTGCATTACACCAGCGGCATGATGGCCGCCGCGATCGCCATTGAAGCCATGAAACGCGCCGGGGCCAATCCGGACGCCGCCGGGGTCTACCGTGGCCTGATCAGCATGAACGGCAGCAAGGCCTTTAACCCCGGCTTTGCGGTCGGCCCGGTGACCTTCAGCGCCAAGGACCACATCGGCGCCGAGAGCCTGCGCCTGCTGCAGGCCGACGCCACCGGCAACTTCAAGGCGATCACCGGGGCACAGCGCAGCGCGATGTTCCAGCTTGTTCACCCCATGAAGTAACGCGCTGAGGTCGGGGGGCAGGTTCCACCCTGGAGACCGCGCCCCCCGAAGGCCCCCACGCGCGGCGTTTCTTTCGCTCTTCGTACTGTTCTGTCCCCGCTGTTTCTGGAGGTGACCGCTTGACCCTTTCTTCCCCCCAGCCCGTTCCCACTCCACCGCCCCGGGCGGCCCCCGGCACCGATGACCTGACCGTCAACAACGTGGAAGTGGTGTACCACGACATCATTCAGGTGCTGCGTGGCGTCAGCCTGACCGTGCGGGCCGGACAGGTCACGTCCCTGCTGGGCACCAACGGTGCGGGCAAGACCACCACCCTGCGGGCCATCTCGGGCCTGCTCAAGCCCGAGAACGGCAAGATCCGCGAAGGCACCATCACCTTTGGGGGCAAGACGCTCAGCGCCATCGGCGGCACCGAGGTGGTGAAGGCCGGCGTGGTGCAGGTGCCCGAGGGCCGGCGTGTTTTCAAGCACCTGTCGGTGGAGGAGAACCTGCGCGCCGGGGCCATCCTGGGCCGGGGCGACTGGCACGCGGACCTGGAGCGCATCTACACCTACTTTCCCAAGTTGCCCGCGCTGCGGCACAAGCAGGCCGGCTACACCTCCGGCGGCGAGCAGCAGATGATCGCCATCGGCCGCGCGCTGATGGCCCACCCCCGGGTCCTGCTGCTCGACGAACCCTCGCTGGGCCTCGCGCCGCTGCTCGTCGCCGAGATCTTCGACAATGTGCGCCGCATCAACCGCGAGGAGGGTCTGAGCGTGCTCGTCGTCGAGCAGAACGCCAACATCGCCCTCAGGAACAGCGATTACGGTTACGTCATGGAAAACGGCCGCATCGTTATGGAGGGCCTGAGTGCCCAGTTGGCGAGCAACCCCGACGTCAAGGAGTTCTATCTGGGGGTGACCGAGGGCGGCGCGCGCAAGAGCTTTAAGGACGTCAAGAGCTACAAGCGGCGCAAGCGCTGGATGTAGGCGGGCGCTGTGTAGGCAGGCACTGTGCAGGCGGGCGCTGAGGTCCAGAGACACAGAGGTCCTGCGGCCACCGGCGGGACCGCCCCGCCGTCATTTCACTTCTCTCCCCGTGTGGGGACGGCCGGACCGGGGAACATTGTTCCGTCACGCCGGCCGGTGGGGACGCTTATGACCAATACACTTTCGCACGGTTCCACCTCGCCGCCCGGTGCCGCGGCCCTGCTGGGCCGACTCCGGGACCTTCCCCTCTACCGCGGGACCCTGCGCGGTCTGGCGCAGGACACCCCCTGGACCGAGCTGCCCTTCCTGACCCGCGAGCAACTGACCTCGGCCTTCGAGGCGGGAGAGCTGGCCCATCCCGAGGCCGTGCGGGTGCACCTCACGCCGCATCCGGGCGGGGGCTGGCTGCCGGAATACGCCACGCGGGCGGATATTGACGCGCACGGTCAGGCGGCGGCGGCGGCCCTGGCGCGGGCGGGCGTCCGGCCCGGCGACCACGTTCAGGTGGCCTTCGGCTATCACCGATTTGCGGGCGGCTGGATCATGCAAGACGGACTGGAGACCCTGGGCGCCAAGACCATTCCCTTCGGTCCCGGCGAGTCCGAGGCGCAGCTGGATACTCTCCGGAAACTGGGCGTGCGGGTGCTGGTCAGCGCCCCGAGCTTTGCGCAGAAGCTGGGCGAGGCGGGCGCGCACGTGGAACTGCTGATCTCCTCGGGCGAGCCGCTGACGAGCATCGCGGGCCGCCGCGAACGGGTGGAAGCGGCGCTGGGGGGCGTGGCCCTGGACGCCTATGCCAGCAGCGAGGCGGGTTTAATGGCCCTGGAAACCCCCGAGAAGCACGGCCTGCGCGTGGTGGAAGACTGGGTCTACCTGGAGGTGGTGGACCCGGAAAGCGGGCGGCCCGTACCGGACGGCGAGCGCGGAGAGCTGATCGTCACCCACCTGACCAAACAGGCCATGCCGCTGCTGCGCTTTCGCACCGGCGACCTGACCCGCCTGGAGCGCCGCCCGGACGGTGTGTATCTGCCCGGCGGCGTGTTCGGCAATGTGGGGGGCATGCTCAAGGTCAAGGGCGTCAAGCTGTTCCCGCGCGAGGTGGCCTTCTGGCTGGCCGGACACGGACTGGACCACACCCAGCACACGCTGCGGCTGTGGTCCCAGGCGGGCGCAGACCGGGTGGGCCTGGAGGTGCGCGGTGGGCGACGGGATGACCTGGAGGCTGTGCAGGCCGACTTCCAGCGGCGCTTTGCCATGCGGCTCGATACCCTGAGCGTCTTGCCGGACCACGGCGGCGCGGGGGTGCTTGATGAACGGACATGACGCCGCGCACAGCGGAAACTCGGCGAACCAGATAAAGCCCCGCATGATCGCGGGGCGGGTTCACCGACTTCACCCGGTCGGTCATGGTTGTTGGACACCCTCAGGATGGCGGAACTCGCCCCGGCGCGTGTGTGGGGCAACTTAAGTCCACATTGGGCGCGACTTTATCTGGCGTTGAGCGTGGCCCCGGGAGCCGCATGTGATAAACGGTGGGGTGTGACGGGTCGCAAGAAGCAGAAGATCAGAATTGCCCGCCCCCCCGCGCCGGCGGCCGGGGAAACGGTGGAAGAGTATTTCGGGGTTCGTCCGGCCCGCTTGGCCCCGCGGCTGCAGGACCTGCAGGCCCGGACCAAGCCCGGCGTGCGCGGCTTTCCTGGCGTGGACGCGGCCCAGGAACTGCTCGCCGTGACCCTGAGAAAGGACCGCGTGACCGGCGAGGTGCTGGACCTGAGCGCGGGGGGCGGCGTGCTCGGCGCGTTGCCCGGCGTGACGTTGCGGGCGGTGGAGGGATCGGCGGCGGCATTGAGCGTGCTGGAGGCTGCCGGGCTGCAGCCGGTGGCGGCCGCGCCCGGCGACAGCCTGGCAGAGCGCTGGCCCGAGCGGGCGCGGACGGTGGCGCTGGTCCTCGCCGGGGACCGCGGCAACGCCTATGTGCTCGCGCAGGTGGCGTGGGCACACGCCCAGACGCCGCCGGGCGGCACGCTGTATCTGGCCGGAGACCGAGACAAGGGCTTTGACCGCTACGTGCGCGCGGCGGGCGCCGCCTTCGGGTCAGGGGAGACGGTGGCCCGGGACGGCGGCATGCGCGTGGCCCGCCTGATTCGCCGCCCGGGACCCACCCCCCCGCTGCCCGAACCCGAGGGCTACGAGGCCTACGGCGTGCGGGTGGTCGGCCTGCCCGGTGTGTTCAGCGCAGCCAAACCGGACAAGGCCACGGCACTGATGCTGGACGCCCTGGAGTCGCTGGACCTGTCTGGACAGCGGGTGCTCGACCTGGGCTGCGGCGCGGGCCTGATCGGGGCGTGGGCGGCCCGCCGGGGCGCGCAGGTCACGCTGGTGGACGGCGACCTGCAAAGTGTCCGCAGTGCCCAGGCGACCCTGGAGGCCAGCGGCCTGAGCGGCGAGGTGCTGCACTCGGACGTGGACGCCGCGCTGGAAACACGCTGCTTTGACAGCATCCTGACCAATCCGCCGTTTCACGTCGGGCGCGGGGTGATGCTGGACGTGGCCCACGAGTTCATCGCCGCCGCCGCCCGCCGCCTCAAGCCGGGCGGCACACTGTACCTCGTCGCCAACGAACCGCTGCCCTACGAGGCGCCCCTGCGCGAGATCGGGCCGGTCCGCGAGCTGGTCCGGGCGGGAGGCTTCAAGGTGCTGGCAGCCACCCGCACGCCGTAGGCCCACAGGTTGGTGGCCGGGAACTTTGACCGGCCCGACTTCGTACCCACTGCTGTTGACCCGTGTCGGCCCGCCCCCACCTGCCGCCTTCCCGCCAGCTCCCCTGTCCATGGTGGTCTCAAAGTGCCGTTTCAAAGTGTGGTACAGTCTTTGATCCACTTCCGGACACGACGACCTGGGCAGCCGAAGGGATGCTCATGGATGCGTTTGCTACACTGGCGCGTTCAGGTGTCCGGCACCATCTCCGTGGCCCGGATGCCGCCCCCCACTTCCTTTTCCATCCTCTTGCCGCAGGAGGCCGCATGGCAGAGTCCACCAAAGTATCACCCGAGACCACCGATCCGCAGACCCTGGCCCCCGAGGTCAGCACCCCAGAAGTCGCCAAGAAGCGGGCCCGCGTAGGCGGACCCAAAAAGGAAACGGCCCCCAAGGTGCCTGCCCCGGCCGCAGACAGCGCGGTCAAGAAGCCGGCCGCCAAGAAACCGGCGGCCAAAAAGGCCGCCCCGGCCGCCAAGAAAACGGCCGAATCGGCGGCGGAAGGTGCGGCTCAGCCCAGCGCAGCTCCGGCCAAGAAGGCCGCGCCCAAGAAGGCGGCGGCCAAGCCTGCTCCGGCCTCTGCCTCCGAGGCTCCGGCCAAGGCGGCCAAGAAGCCCGAGGCCGCTCCCAAGGCGGCGGGCAAGAGTGCCGCCTCGCCCAAGTCCAGCGCCGCCGACAAGCCGTACTACGCGCACCCCAGCATTCAGGAACTGCTCAAGTCCGGCAAGGCGGCGGGCATCCTGGCGAGCGAGGACATCGCCACCGCGCTGGGCACCGCGCTGGAGGCCAACGGCATCGACCCGGAGAACGCCGACGCCTTCGAGGATCTGCAGCTGTATCTGGCGGCCCAGAACATCGAAGTTCAGGACGTTGATGAGGACGAGGAGGAGACCGACGAGGACGCCGAGGCCGAGGACGGTCCGGTGGCCGCCCGCGCCACCAACGAGCCCGACGACGAGGAAAAATACTTTGACGACATGCCGCGTGCGGTCAGCAATGACCCCGTGCGTCAGTACCTGCACGAGATCGGTCGGGTGCCGCTGCTGACCCTAGAAGAGGAGATCGCGCTGGCCCGCCGCATTGAGGAGGGCGAGGAGGCGCGCAAGATCCTGGAAGAGGACCTGGAGGTGGACGACCGGGGCCGCCGCCGCCTGATGCGTCAGACCGAGGACGGCGCGTCCGCGCGTCAGGGCCTCATCGAGGCCAACCTGCGTCTGGTGGTCTCGATTGCCAAGAAGTACACCGGCCGCGGCCTGGGCTTCCTGGACCTGATTCAGGAGGGCAACCAGGGGCTGATCCGCGCGGTGGAGAAGTTCGAGTACCGCCGCCGCTACAAGTTCTCCACGTACGCCACGTGGTGGATCCGGCAGGCCATCAACCGCGCCATTGCCGACCAGGCCCGTACCATCCGCATTCCAGTGCACATGGTCGAGACCATCAACAAGCTGACCCGCACCGCGCGGCAGCTGCAGCAGGAACTCTCGCGCGAGGCGACCCACGAGGAAATTGCCGAGGCGATGGGGCCCGGCTGGGACGCCAACAAGGTCGAGGAAGTCCAGAAGGTCAGCCAGGAGCCGGTGAGCCTGGAAACGCCCATCGGCGATGAGAAGGACAGCTTCTACGGCGACTTCATTCCCGACGACAACCTCGACAGCCCGGTGGACAACGCTGCCAAGACCCTGCTCAGCGAGGAGCTGGAAAAGGCCCTGAGCAAGCTCACCGAGCGCGAGGCGATGGTCCTGAAGTTCCGCAAGGGCCTCGTGGATGGCCGCGAGCACACCCTGGAAGAGGTGGGGCAGCGCTTCAACGTCACCCGCGAGCGCATCCGCCAGATCGAGAACAAGGCGCTGCGCAAGCTCAAGTACCATGAAAGCCGCACCCGCAAACTGCGCGATTTCCTGGACTGAGCCCTCTCATGATTCCTGCCGCCCCGCGCCGTGTGCCGGGGCGGTTTTCATATTTGCAACCCCGGTCCGCCCGGACGCGTATTCTCCGGCAGCATGACAGCGCAGGGTGAACCCTTGAGCGCCCACGGGGCGCAGACGCAGGACGCTCCCTCACAGGTGTCGTGGCGGGCCTATGGGCTGGCGCTGCTGCCCCTGGCGGCGGCGGGCTGGCTGCCGTGGTGGGCCACCGCGCTGCTGTGCGGGCTGTTCGGCGTGGCGGTGCGCTGGCCGCGCTGGGAGGAGGGCCGGCTGCTCCTGAGCCTGCTGATCGTGGGCGGGGTGGCGACTGCGGCGGTACCGGCCGCGCTGGCCGTGGGGCAGGGGGCGCTGATCGGGCTGGCGCTGCGCTACCTCGCCCTGTTCTTCGTGGTGCTGGCGCTGGGCTGGTCGGCGACCCGGATCACCGACGCGGGGCGGCGCAGCCGGGCGGCGCTGGGACCGGTGCTGCTGATCGGACTGGTCGCTCCTCAGCCGGGGCTGCTGCTGGCGCTGGCCGGCGGCGTGCTGGCCGGCGGGGGCCGCGACGAGCGAGTGGGGGGCCGCCCCGTGACGCCGGCTCCCCGCGTGTGGTGGGTGGCGGGCGCGGCGCTGGCCGCTGCGGTGCTGCTCAGCGTGCTGTTGCCGCGCTGGACTGTGGACTGGGCGGCGCTGGGGACGCCGGGGACGCCGCCGTCCGCCGTTCAGACCCGTCCGCCCGCTGCTCCGCCGCCCCCAGAACTGACCCAGTCTCCCGCCGCTCCGGCTGTGCCCGGCGTGCAACTGCCGTTTCAGCTCACCATGAACACCATCTCCTTGCCCCTCGACGTGATGTTGCTCGGTGGCTTGCTGTTGCTGCTGGCGGGCGGCGCGCTGATGTTCCGGTTTCGCCGGGAGGGAGGCCGCCGGCCCCATCTCGTCGAGCTGCTGATGGTGGCCAGCCTGCTGCTGACCGGGGCGCTGTGGCTGGCGGCAGGTGTGCTGCTGTCCGGCGGCGACGGCGGAGGTTCGGGGACGGCGCAGCAGCCCGCTGCTGGTGGGGGCAATGCCCTGGGAGAACTGCTCGGCAACATCACCGCGCGGCGGCAGATCGACATCAGCGGGTTCGCGCAGGCGGTTCTGGGGCTCAGTCTCCTGATGGTGTTCGCGCTGGCCGCGGTGCTGGTCTGGCTGAACTGGACTCAGCCCAGGGAGAAACAGGACAGCGGGGAAGCCTCACTGCTGCCGGGAACGGCCTCTGCCGCCGCCGTTCAGCCCGCCCTGCACCGGGTGCGCCACGCCTACCGGCAGGCCGAGGCGGAGTTGCGCGGGCATGGACGCGCCCGTGGGGCGGCCGAGACTCCGGCCGGGTACGCCGCGCGGCTCTCCGCCGCCGACCCGGCGCTGGCGGCCCCGCTGGACCGGCTGACCCGTGCCTACGCTCCGGTGCGTTACGGTGGGCGCGTTACCGATGAGGACGCCGCCGACGCCGAGGCCGCGGCGCGCGAGCTGGCCGGGGTGCTGCCCGGTCTGCCCCCGCCCCACGATCTGCCGGACCACTCGCCGGATGATGCCCCCGACTCCCCACTCCACAAGGACACTCCATGACCCCACCTGCCGTCTCTCAACCCTTTGCCCGCACCATTCTCGACAACATCGCCCGCGTGCTCGTGGGCAAGGAAGCCGTTTCTGGACTGGCGCTGGCGGGCGTGCTCGCCGGCGGCCACGTGCTGCTGGAAGACGCTCCCGGCACCGGCAAAACCATGCTTGCCCGCGCGCTGGCCCTGAGCCTGGGCCTGGGCTTTACCCGCGTGCAGTTCACCCCGGACCTGCTGCCGGGCGACGTGACCGGCGTCAGCGTGTTTCGTCCGGCCAGCGGCACCTTCGAGTTCGTGCCGGGACCGATCTTCACGGGCGTGCTGCTCGCCGACGAGATCAACCGCGCCACGCCCAAGACCCAGTCGGCGCTGCTGGAGGCGATGGGAGAGGGACAGGTCACCGAATCCGGCGTGACCCGCCCGCTGGAGCAGCCCTTCGTGGTGGTCGCCACCCAGAACCCCATCGAGAACGAGGGCACCTACCGCCTGCCCGAGGCCCAGCTGGACCGCTTTCTGCTGCGGCTCTCGGTGGGCTATCCCACGCTGGAGCAGGAGGTGCAGATGCTCTCGCGCCTGCAGGGCGCACACCCGATTCACGCGCTGGGCGCCGTTGCCACGCCCGCCGGGTTGCTGGCAGCGCGCGAGGCCGTGCAGACCATCCATGTCTCGGAGGACCTGCGGCGCTACCTCGCCTCGCTGGTGGCGCGTACCCGCGCGCACGGAGCCGTGGCGCTGGGGGGCGGGCCGCGCGCCAGCCTGGCGCTGCAGGGGGTCGCGCAGGCGCTGGCGTGGATGGAGGACCGGGCCTACGTCACCCCCGACGACGTGCAGCGTGCGGCGCCGGGCGTGCTGGCCCACCGGCTGAGCCTGAAGATTGAGGCGAGGCTGCAGGGCCTGAGCGCCGAGGAGATCGTGCGCGAGGTTTTGCGGGCCGAGCCCGTGCCGGTAGAAGGATCAGTGGAAGGGCCAGCGCAGACAGGGCCGGACAGGGGAGCCCCGGCCGCCGGTCCGCTGGCCGGGACGCGGTGAAGGGGCGGTGACGTGGCTGCTCACGGCCCTGCTGTGGCTGGCCGTGGTGGGGCTGCTCGCCGCCGGGCTGTGGTGGGCCTACCGCCGTCCGCCCACGGTCCTGCTGACGCGGGAAGTGCCGCCCAACGGCTTTCAGGGCACCCGCCTGTCCCTGACGCTGCGCCTGCACCTGAGCAGCCGGCTGCCCGTCCGGTATCTGGTGGAGGACCCCCCGCCGCGCACGGTGGTGCCCGATACGGCGCCGGCGCTGGCCGGTGAGCTGCTGGGGCAGGAGACGCGCGAACTGCGCACCGTTCTGAGCCTGAACAGCCGGGGGGTATACCCGTGGCCCGGCGCCCGCCTGCACTGGGCCGACCCCCTCGGCCTGTTCTGGCGCAGCGTGCCGCTGGGCGAAGCGCACCATCTGGAGGTCTTTCCAACCACGCATGGGCTGCGCCTGCCGGAGTTGCTGCGCCCGCTGCTCAGCGAGGGGGCCCTGAGCCGCCAGCTGGGCCTAGACGACCCCATCAGCCTCAGGAGCGTGCGCGACTACGTGCCGGGAGATCCGCCGGGCCGCATCCACTGGCGCTCCAGCGCGCGCACCGGCACCCTGTCGGTCCGCGAACCCGAGCGAACCGCCGCGAGCAGCGTCACCGTGTATCTGGATGTCAGCGGCGGTGGCGAGGTCTTTGCCGAGAGTGCCGCCCGCCTGGCCGCCAGCCTGCTGCAGGAGGCGCTGGCCCTCGAACTGCCGGTCTCGGTGGCGACCAACGCGGGCGCGACCGCCCCGGGCCGGCACGCCGAGGCGCTGCACGCGGCCTTGCTGGCGCTCGCCCGCCTGGAGCCGGACGCGGCGTCGCCCGTGATTCCGCCCGTGCGCAGCGGAGGCAACCTGATCATCCTGACCGCCCGGCCGTCGCCCGCACTGATCGCCGGAGCCATGCGGGCGCGGGCCACCGCCAGCCGGGTCGCCGTGGTGGCGATGCCCGAGGGCTTTTATCTGGAACCCGGTGAGCGGCCGCGCCGTCAGTGGGTCGCCGCCCCCGACGCGGTGCGGGCGCTGGAGCAGCAGGCCGGCGTGCTGGCCGGGGCGGGCATTCTGGTGTTCGTGCTGCGCGGGAACCAGAGTGTGCTGCGGCTGGGGGGCTGAACATGGCCCGGCTTCCCCTGCTTTGCATGAAGAAAGCGCACAGATCGGCTCTCAGACCCGCTTGGTAGCGTAGGGCATGACCCCAGATGACGACCACCGCACTGGTCCGGTTGGACCTCAGGCCGACCAGCCCCAGACCGAGCACTCCGGTGCCGACCAGAAGGACCACAAGATCACCAATGTGGAATTGCAGTTCATGGGCCGCCACAGCGCCCGCGAGGAGATTGACGCCGAGGTCAAGGCGAGCAGCCATGAATCCGGCGAGTACCGTGAGCACGGCATGGACAAACAGGATGTCGCCGTCGAGGAGACCATGGACGCGAGCGATCCGCCCAGCACCAACATGGGAGACGCGAACCGGAAGTAGGCTTGCCGTGACTGCCTGAAGGGGGGTGCGGTCAGCTTGACCGCATGTTGCCGCTGCCCGCGTGCCGCCGGATTTCCGCAGCGATCACGGGCAGAGCGCCTGCCGGGCCAATGCGGTTCAGACCGGTCGCGGCGGCCCGTGCCCGTACTGCCCCGCCTTCCAGAACCTCCTGAACGCCCCGCGCCAGAGCCTGTGGGTCCGGGGACAGCACGCGCAGGGCCTCACCCAGCAGCCGGCCCTGACGGCGGGCGAACCCTGCCGTGTACTGCGGTCCGGTGGTGGCAAAGGCAACGACCGGGATGCCCAGTCCGGCAAGCTGTTCGCTGGCGGTGCCGGACGTCCCCAGCGCCGCGTCCGCTGCCCGCGCCACCGCACCGAAGGCGCCGCGCAGCATTCGTACGTGGGCTCCCTCTCCGGTGGCCCACGCTTCGCTTTCCCCCTGAATGTGCAGGGTCCACCCATCCGGCAACGTGACGGCCTCCCAGCCGTGCGGCCAGGCCACCAGGGCGGTCACGTCCGGCAGCCGTGCGGCCACCCGCAGCATCACGGGCAGGCTCTCGCGGTGGTCCTCACGGGAACCGGGCAGCAGCGCCAGAACCGGGCGGCCGGAGGGAACACTCAGCGGGCGCTCGGGGGCGGGCAGCACGTCCATCGCAAAACTGCCGGCGAAGCGGGCCGCCACGCCGCGCCGGCGGTAGTACCGCTCGGTGGCCGCGTCGCGCACGAACACCGCGTCGGCGGAGCGGGCGAGCCGCAGCTCATAGGGCATCGGCAGGTTGGCTCCCAGGGCGTTGAGTTCCCGCAGGGCCCCGACGACCCCCAGGCCGTCCAGATAGTGGGCGCTCAGCAGCGGCTGCACGTGAATCAGGGCCGTGCCTGCCCGCCGCGCCGCCAGCGTACCTACCATCAGCGCGTAGGCATCCCCTACGACCACCACTGCGCCCGCGCCGCGCGCCGCGCGCACCGCGTCGGTCCACTGGCCCAGCGAGTCCCGGATTAGGCCGGCCCTCAGGTCGGCGCGCAGGCTGCGCAGGCTGCCAAAGGGAAAGCCTCCGCTGGGCAGCCGCAGCACCCGCCCGACCCGCCGCGCACCCGGTACCCGCCCGTAGGCCTGACCCTCGCCCACCAACGGTGCGTAGTGGACCGGACCCGCGTGCAGCCCGGCCAGCCGCGCTCCGATCAGATCTTCCGCCGTGCCGTTGGAGAGAAACAATACGGGCGCAGGCGTCACGGGCCGCAGGATAACGTGAACGCCGCCTGGGCGTGCGCGGCGTCCCTGCATGGTACGAATGGTGCAGCATGGTCTGCCCAGGTACCACATGAGCGAATTCGACGCCCTTCAGGCGGCTGTCCGTCGCCACGCCCACGAGCGTCAGGCGGAGGGCCGGGCCTGCGAGGCCTTCCTGAACGCGCTGTACCACGCGCTGCGCGCCGCCAGCGGACCGGGACTGCCGCTGAACAACGTGACGCTGGAATTCACGCCGGACCCGGCCAACCGGTTGCGTCCGGTGCCGGCGGGCGGCTTTCATGCAGCCTGGATGCGGCTTGGTCTGTGCGAGGTACTGGTGCGGGTGCGCCGCGTGGCCGGCGCATTTCAGGGCGAGTACGGCGAGGGCGGCAGCTTTGAGCTGGAGACGGTGGGCGAGGATGAGCTGATCGCCCTGGCCCGCCGGATGCTGCGCGACGTGGCCGACACCTACGCCGGCACCGGCCAGGAAAGCGCCAGACCGCTGAACTGAAAGCGGTGGCCCCCGGTGCGCGGCACGCCGGGCCAGAATGAAGCCACGAAAAACCGCCTCCCGGTCAAGCGGGAGACGGCGACCTGTGCGGGCAGGTAGGGGGATTAGCCCTTGACGGCCCCTGCGGTCAGGCCGGAGACGATGTTGCGCTGGAAGATCAGCACCAGGGTAATCAGCGGAATGGTCACCACGATGCTCGCCGCCATGATCGGTCCCCACGGCTGGTCATACTGCGACGCGCCCGAGTAGTTGGCGATCACGACCGGCACGGTGCGGTTGGTGCTCATGAAGGTCAAGGCGAACAGGTACTCGTTCCAGGCGTTGATGAACGCGAGCAGGCCGGTCGTGACCAGCGCGGGCATCATCACCGGGAACAGCACCCGGAACAGCGTCTGCAGCGGCGAGGCGCCGTCCACGAGGGCGGCCTCCTCCAGCTCGCCGGGAATGTCCCGCACGAAGGAGGTGAGCACCCACACGGTAAATGGAATGGTAAAGATCAGGTACGAGACCATCAGGCCCAGCGGATTGTCGAACAGGCCGAAGCGGGTGATCAGCGTGAACAGGCCGCCGAGCACGGCAATCTGAGGAAAGACGCTGACGGCCAGGATGACGTACATGATGAACTGCTTGCCCCGGAAGCGGAAGCGTCCCAGCGCGTAGGCGGCGAACGAACCGAACAGCAAGCTGACGGCCACTGCCCCCACCGCCACGATCAGGCTGTACAGCAGGCCCCGGCGGAAGCTGGGGTTGCCGAACACCTGAATGTAGTTGTCGATGGTGGTGGGTGCCCCGATGAACTGCAGCGGCGGCAGGAACAGGTCGGTGGCGCGTCGGAAGCTGGTCAGCACGGCCCAGAAGAAGGGAAACAGCAAGTAGGCGGCGATCACGATCACCAGGACGTAGAACAGCGTGCGCTGAAGGTAAAACAGGCTCGGATTGGTGCGTTTCAGGTTCATATCCCGTCTCCTCCCCTCAGTCGAACTTCACGCGGAAGGCGGTGACGTAGGCCACCACGATCGCCATGATGATGATGAAGATGGCCACCGATACGGCGCTGCCCACACCGAGCAGCTGGTTATCGATCAGCTGCTGACGGGCGTAGCCGGTCATGCTGGTGCTGGCGGCGTCGTTGGCCCCCAGCATCACGTACATAATGTCGAAGACGCGCAGGGCGTCCAGGCTGCGGAAGACCAGCGCCACCAGCAGCGCGGGCCGCAGCAGCGGCAGGGTCAGCCGCCAGAACTGGGTCCACTTGGACGCGCCGTCCATGTCGGCGGCCTCGTACATGTCGCCCGGCAGGCTTTGCAGACCCGCCAGAATCAGCAGGGCCATGAACGAGGTGGTCTTCCACACGTCCACGGCGATCAGCGCCCAGATGGCCGATGAGGGATCGGCGAGCAGCGCCTGTCCTCCCAGCACCCCCTGACCGATCAGGCCGAACGAGTCGTTGTACATGTAGGCCCACATCTGTGCCGAGACCACCGTGGGAATGGCCCACGGCACCAGCATGGCCGTGCGCAAAAAGGCGCGGCCCCGGAACGCGCTGTTCACGACCAGGGCCACGATCATGCCGAACACCGTCTCCAAGAACACCGAGACCACTGTGAAGGTCAGGGTGTTGCGCACGGCCTGCCACCACTGCGGATCTTGCAAGAAACCCAGGCCGATGCCCTCGGCGGTGGTGAACCAGAAGTTCTGCAGGCCCACGTAGGTCGCCTGACCCGGCGTGGTCAGGTTGGCTTCCTGAACCGAGAAGAAGATGGTTCGGTACAGCGGAAATCCGGCCACCAGCGCAATGGCGATCAGGGTGGGCAGCAGCAGCCAGAAGGCCTGCCACGCGCGGGCACCCTCGATGCCGCGCACCCTTTTTTGCTTGGGTGCGGGTGGGGCAGTTGGAGGCTTGGCGGGGGCGTTTACAGTCATGGCTTACGGCCTCCTTGTCCCTGAAAATAGAAAGGTCCCTGAGCAGGGGGGCTCCCGGTCATGGGAAAAGCGTGCCCGTCGGGGAAGTGGAGCCTTTAGCTTACAGGGGCGATCGCGATTTTGTGAAATCTTCTGCAAATTGCCCGGTGCTCTGCCCGGCCGGTGCCGCCGCTCTGCGGACCGGGCCGAAAAGAAGGGGGACACCCCTGTGAGCGGGCGTCCCCCAGGCCGCTGACGCGCAGCGGCTGAACAGTGAACGCTTACCAGCCGCGTCCCTTGATGCGTGCGAGGTCGGTTTCCAGCTTCTTGACGGCGGCCGTGCCGGTGCTCTTGCCGTTCAGCACGTCGCTGACCGCGCCGCTGAAGGCCTGCGAGACCTGGTTGTACTTCAGCTTGGTGGGGCCGGACGGACGGGCGACTGCGCTGGTGAACACGTCCAGCAGGCTACCGAAGAAGGGGTTGGCCTTCAGGACGGCCTGGTCCTTGTACAGGGCCGGGCGGGTGGGGTTGTAGGCCGCCTCCACCGCACGGATCTTCTGCTCTTCGGCGCCGGTCAGGTAGCGCACGAGGTCAATCGCGGCGGCCTGGTTCTTGGAGTACATGCTCACGCCCAGGTTCCAGCCGCCCAGGGTCGCGGCGTTGCCGTTGCCGCCGCTGGGCAGCGGGGCCACGCCGATCTTGCCCTTGACCTTGCTGTCGGGGCTCTGGCCCAGGGCCCAGGCGTAGGGCCAGTTGCGCATGAAGGCCGCGTTGCCCGACTGGAAGATGCCGCGCGCTTCTTCCTCGCCGTAGGTGGTGACGCCGGCGGGGCTGATCGACTTGACCCAGCTGGCGGCGGTGTCGATGGCCTTGGCAGCGTTGGGGTTGTTCACCGTGATCTTGCCGGTGTTGTCGACGATGGTGCCGCCGCCGAAAGACACCAGCCATTCCAGCGCGTCACAGGTCAGGCCCTCGTAGTTCTTGCCCTGCCACACGAAGCCGGTAAAGGTGCTGTTGGCTTTTTTCTCGCCGTCCTGAATCTTCTTGGCCATGGTGGCCAGCTCGGTCCAGGTCTTGGGCGCAGCGTTGTAACCGTACTTCTTGAGCAGGTCGGTGCGGTAGTACAGCAGGCCCGCGTCGGTAAACCACGGCAGTGCCACCAGCTTGCCGTCCACGGTATCAGCGTCGATGATGCCCTTGAAGTGCGCGTTGACTTCTGCCGCCGGTACCTTGCCCTTCAGATCCACGAAGTGCTGTGCAAGCAGGCCGGGCCAGATGATATCGAGCTGGTAGACGTCAATCGCGTCGCTCTTGGCGGCCAGCTGCTGCTGGTACAGGCCCAGACGGTCGTTGGTCAGGTTGGGGCTCTCGAAGATTTTGACGGTGTTGCCGGTCTTCTTGGCCCAGCGCGCCGCGCCGTCCTTGCACAGCTGCAACTCCTGGCCGACGGTTCCGCAGGCCAGGGTGACCTGAACGGCTCCGGCCTGGCTGGACGCCGCGATGGCGGCAGTAAGGCTGAAAAGTGCAATGGCTTTCTTCATGCATCCTCCTGTGTGGATACCGAACACGCTCCGGCCTACCACTTCCCCTCGGAAGCGGTTCCACAAATACTTCGTTGATGTTCTGGAAGGCTACACCCCTCATTTACAGGTGTCAATGTGAACTTACTCATTTCCAGTCAGATTCAGGCCCGTCCTTCTCGCTCAGAAAATGGACGGGCAAGGCAGCAAAAATCCTTCTGATCCAACTTGCAGCACGGAGAATCCGGTCTCCGAGACAGATCACTGTTGTGGACCAGAGCTTCTCCGGGGGTGGTCCACACTTTGAGGCAGTTGAGACAGGGGGAGGCCCTGCTTGTTACGCTGCATTTGGGCGTGCTGGGCCGCTGGCCCCACCCTGCCAATTCCGCTACAATACCCGTCATGATCCGCTCTGCACTTGACCTTCGGGGACCCCGCGACTAGCCCATCAGGCCTGTCCGCGCGTCCCCGGCTGTGTCTGGCCGGGGCGTTTTTTTGATCTCTGCTTTTGCCTTTTCGTGCTTTCAAGTTTCGCCTTCAAGGAGCCTGCCCCATGACCCAGACCGATGACCAAGCTGTCCCCAACGTTGCCCCCAGCATTCAGGAACCGCGTGCCGAGCGCTACAACCCGCACGCCCTGGAATCTAAATGGCAGGAGCGCTGGGAGGAGGCGGGCCTGTACCGCTTCGACGAGAACGCGCCCGGCGAGAAGTTCTATGCGCTGACCATGTTTCCGTACCCGAGCGGCAACCTGCACATGGGGCACTGGTATGCCAACGTCGCGCCGGACGCCCGCGCCCGCTGGATGCGTATGCGCGGCCACAACGTGCTGTTTCCCATGGGCTTCGACGCCTTTGGGTTGCCTGCCGAGAACGCGGCCATCAAGAACAACGTGAACCCCGCAAAATGGACCTACAGCAATATTGCGTCCATGACCGAGCAGTTCCGGCGCATGGGCACCATGATCGACTGGAGCCGTCAGTTCGCCACCTGTGACCCGGAATACTACCGCTGGAACCAGTGGTTCTTTACCGAATTCTTCCGGCGGGGGCTGGCCTACAAGAAGGGCGGGCTGGTTAACTGGTGCCCTAAGGACCAGACCGTCCTGGCCAACGAACAGGTGGTGGACGGTGCGTGCGAGCGCTGCGGCACGCCCGTGGAGCGGCGCAACCTGAGCCAGTGGTACCTGAAGATCACCGACTACGCCGAGGAACTGCTGGATTTCTCGGAAACCGACATGCCCGAGCGCGTACGCCTGATGCAGACCAACTGGATCGGCAAGTCGGTGGGTGCCGAGATCGTCTTTGATACGCCCGCCGGACCCGAGACGGTCTTTACCACCCGCCCCGATACCGTGATGGGCGCGACCTTTCTGGTGCTGGCCCCCGAACACGCCAAGGTGGAGGCCCTGACCACCGACGAGCAGCGCGGAGCGGTCGAGGCGTATGTGGCGGCGGCGGGCCGCAAGACCGATGTAGAACGGCAGCAGGACGTGGGCGAGAAGACCGGGGTCTTCACGGGCAGCTTCGCGACCCACCCGGTCAGCGGCCACCAGCTGCCCATCTGGGTCGCGGATTACGTGCTGGTCACCTACGGCACCGGCAGCATCATGGCCGTCCCTGCCCACGACGAGCGCGACTTCGCCT
This sequence comes from Deinococcus aerophilus, assembly GCF_014647075.1. NCBI lineage: Bacteria > Thermotogati > Deinococcota > Deinococci > Deinococcales > Deinococcaceae > Deinococcus > Deinococcus aerophilus. Next base: position 39,065 of record NZ_BMOM01000022.1, read on the forward strand.
TTGCCCGCAAGTTCGGGCTGGAGATCACGGAGGTCATCCGCCCCGAGGACGGGGAGCCGATGGGCGCGGACGCGGAGGGAGCCTACAGCGGCCCCGGCGTGATCGTGAACAGCGGCGAGTTCGATGGTCTGCCCGGCGGCAAGGCGAGCATCGCCACCGTGATCGAGAAGCTGGAAGCCCAGGGGGTCGCGAAGGCCCGGACGACCTACCGTCTGCGCGACTGGTTGGTGAGCCGCCAGCGTTACTGGGGTACGCCCATTCCCATCGTGTACTGCCCGGAACACGGCGCGCAGCCGGTTCCGGCCGACCAGTTGCCGGTGCGCCTGCCCGAGAACGTCGAATTCACGCCCACCGGCCAGAGTCCGCTGAAATTGGACCGCGAGTGGGTGCAGACCACCTGCCCGGTCTGCGGCGGTCCCGCCGAGCGCGATACCGACACCATGGACACCTTTGTGGACAGCAGCTGGTACATGTACCGCTTCCTGTCGCCGCACCACGATCAGCATCCCTTCGACCCGGACAAGGCGAATCTGTTGCCCGTGGACCTGTACACCGGGGGCATCGAGCACGCCATCTTGCACCTGCTGTACAGCCGCTTCTGGACCAAGGTGATGCGCGACATGGGCCTGACTGCCCAGAACGAGCCCTTCGCGTGGCTGAGAAACCAGGGCATGATCCTGGGTGAGGACAACGAGAAGATGAGCAAGTCGCGTGGCAACGTCGCTGACCCCGACGATCTGGTGCGCGAGTACGGCGTGGATACGGTGCGCACCTACCTGATGTTCATTGCGCCGTGGGAGCTGGGCGGTCCCTGGGACCCGCAGGGCATCAACGGTCCTGCCAAGTGGCTGAGCCGCGTGTGGACCCTGTTCTTCGGCGAACGCACGGCGGGACCCGACGAGGCTGTGACGGCAGCAGACCTGCGCTACGCGGTTCACAGCACCCTGAAGAAGGTGACCGGTGACTTTGACCGGCTGAGCTTCAACACCATCGTGGCCGCGCTGATGGAGTTGACCAATACCCTGGTCCGTGCCCGGCGCTCGCCCGCGTTCGGTACGCCCGAATGGAATGAGGCGCTGGACATCTTCAACCGGATGCTGGCCCCAGTCGTGCCCCACATCGCCGAGGAAATCTGGCATGAGCGGGGGCAGAGCGGCAGCGTGCATGTGCAATCCTGGCCGGTGGTGGACGACGCTGCGGCCACCCGCGACACCGTGACCATCGGCGTGCAGGTCAGCGGGAAGGTGCGCGGTCAGGTCAGCATTTCCAAGACCGCCACCCAGGAGGAGGCCCTGGCCGCCGCCCGCGCCGAGCCGGACGTGGCCCGCTTTATCGAGGGCAAAGCAGTGGTCAAGGAGATCTACGTGCCGGGGCGGATCATCAATATCGTTGTGAAGTAGGTATTCGAGATGGAGCAGAGGGGCGTGCGGATCATGTGATCCATACGCCCCTCTGCCTGGTTTTTCTGTGGAACCCGAAACCGTTTCGGTTATGGGGAGAAGTCGGCTTGTCTGTCCGTGACGTCTGTCTGGGTGTGGAAGATGTACCAGACGGCTGTTGCGGTCAATTCTGACCCGCCCAGAAGGCGTCCAGCGCCGCCTTGACCTCGGGCATCTTCTCGAAATGGGGCAGGCCGTCGGTGCCCTCTATCCGCACGGCGCGCACGCCCGGCTGCTGCGCGAACTGCTGCAGGCGGTCAAAGCTCACAAAGGCGTCCTGGTCATACAGCACGACCACCGAGATGCCCAGCTTGCTGTACAGGAGGCTGTAGGCATCGTTGGAGAACAGTTGGCCGCTGATGAAGTACACCGGAGCATATTTCGCACCGGGCTGGCGGGTCGTTTCCAGCGAATAATTCACCAGCCCGCCGTCCACCGGACCCCGGAACGAGCGGCTCAGGAAGTATTCGATGCTCGGGCGGGTGCGCAGGGCGGCGTACAGCGGCGTGCTGACGGCGTTCAGGCGGTTGTACAGCGTCTGTCCGCCGTCCTCGGCGCCCGCTTCCTGGCTGCCGCCGCGCGGCTGACCCAGGCCGGTGGGGCTGATCAGCGCCAGACTGCGGATGCGCGGCTCACCCAGGGCGGCGCGGGCGGCAAATTCGCTGCCCAGGCTCAGGCCCACCACGTCCACGTCCGCGCCGATCTGGGCGACCAGGGCGCTCAGGGCGCGGGTCATCAGCTCGGGGGTGTAGCGGGTGTCGGGGCGGGCGCTGCTGCCAAAGCCGGGCCATTCCAGCGCATAGACCGGGCGGGTGCCCACGTAGGCGTCCCACAGCGGCTTCATCTCGTAGGCGCTGGCAGCGGCGTTGATGCTCGGGGTCAGCACCAGGGGGCGGCCCTGCCCGCGTGGATCGGCGTAGTACGCAACCTGCCCAAAACCCGGCAGGTCCAGATACCGGCGTTCGCCGCTCAGGGCGGGGCGCAGATCAGTGGTGGCCCGGGCGTCCGGCACCGGCGCGGTGGTGGTTCGTGGAGCACAGGCCGCCAGTCCGGCAATCAGGGCACCCGCGAGGACAACGAGAACAGCGGTCTTCTGAAGGGGCTTCATAATGTAATCCTGATCTCTAAGAGCCCGGAGTGTCTGTTGAAGGCGATACGGTTCCCTTTATGTTGCGGACGGCTAGACTGCGTCTTAATGCGTTCCGAACTGCTGTCCCGCGTGCTCTCGCTGCTGCCCGACCCCCAGGAAGGACGGTCCGAACTCCGGCAATACGCTGGCATGCTGCGCGACTATCCCCGGCGGGGCGGCAAGGGCATCCGCAGTGAGTTGCTGCTGGCGAGCGCCCGTGTCCACGGGGTGCAGCAGGATACGCCCGGCTGGGACGCGGCGCTGTGGCTGGCGGCGGCACTGGAACTGTTTCAGAACTGGGTGCTGATCCACGACGACATCGAGGATGACTCGGAGGAGCGCCGCGGCCAGCCCGCACTGCACCGCCTGCACGGGGTTCCGCTGGCAATCAATGCCGGCGACGCGCTGCACGCGTACATGTGGGCCGCCGTTCACCGTGCGGGCGTGCCCGGCGCCATGGACGAATTCCTGAACATGATCCACCACACCGCCCGGGGCCAGCACCTGGACCTGTGCTGGGTGGAGGACCGCCGCTGGGATCTGGCCGAGGCCGATTACCTGGAGATGGTGGAGCAGAAGACCGCGTATTACACGGTGGTCATTCCGCTGCGGCTGGGCGCATTGGCGGCGGGGGCCCGGCCATCCGAACAGTTCACGCCCGCCGGGCTGGCGCTGGGCGCGGCCTTTCAGATCCGCGACGACGTGCTGAATCTGGCGGGCGACGCGGTCAAGTACGGCAAGGAGATCGGCGGCGACCTGCTGGAAGGCAAGCGCACCCTGATCGTGCTGCACTGGCTGAACACCGCTCCGCCCGAACAGCGTCAGGTTTTCTTGCAGCAGATGGGCCTGAACCGCCCCGACAAGGACCCCCACACCATCGCCAAGATTCACCGCTGGCTGCTGGACAGCGGCAGCGTGGCCCATGCCCAGGCCTATGCCCACGCCCAGGCCCAGGAGGGTCTGGCACTGCTCGCCGGGGCCTTCCAGGATGCACCGGACGTGCAGGCGGCCGGGGAACTGATGGCGGCCATGCGGAAGCTCGCGACGCGCGAAGCTTAGCCCCCCTTTTTCTTCAGTCGCCGCTGTGTACCAGTTGCAGCGCCGCCTCCGCGAACACCGCGAACGCCGCATTCATCTGTCGCATCACCGCGTCCACGGGCCGGCCTTCTTGCAGATGCAGGCCAGCATTGAACTCGATGCCGAAGGCGGGCACCCCGCTGCGGCGGCTGTGGCTCAGGCTGAGGGTATCCGTGCTCCACGGCTCACCCAGCGTCACGCGGCGGTAGGGGCTGGCGTTGATCACGTCGGCAAAGGCGGTCTCGGCAGCGTTCTGCAGCGCCCCCCACCGGTCGTGCGGAAAGGTGGGGGCCGCCTCGGTGCCGGGCATCAGGCAGATGGCGGGACGGGGGGTGCCGGTGTCCAGGCCCAGCTTCGGGCCAAACGGGGCCATGCTGTGGCCCACGATCATCAACCGCGCGCCGGACAGCGCTGCGGTCACGGCGGCGTCGAAGGGGTCCCAGAGGCGCCGCAACCGCTCCTCACGCGCCTGTTCCGAGAGGTCGTACCCGGGGCCGTAGAGCGGCCGGCGGTCAAAATCAGTGTGCTTGATCACGCCGTTGTCCACCCGGTCGTCGCGCTCACGGTTGAGGTCCACGGCAAAGCGGCTCCAGGGAGCCTGCACGTGCCGCGCGCCGGGCAGCGAGTACAGCAGATCGGTGTAGGCGTCGCCGTCGTCAAAGAGACGTTGCAAGAAGGCCTCGCGCGCCGGGGTGTCGAAGATGTCGTCGCCCAGCATCTCGCGCAGCACGTCGGCTGGAAGCTGGCCCGAGGGATGGGGGGTAACGATCAGCAGGGAGGTGCGCTCAGGAGTCACGGTCCGAGCATACGGGGTGGCCGGGGTCACCTCCGCGGCATGAAGTTCTGCGCCGCGAGCCTTCATGTCAGGAACTGCTGCAGCATGAATGGCGCTTACGCAGCGCGCCACAGAAAGACCGGGCCGTTCGGCCTAGAATGAATGCTGTGCGTCTGGAGTCCCTGTCTACCCTGAATTACCGCAACCTCGCGCCGTGTACGCTGCGTTTTGGTGCGGGTGTGACGGGTGTGTTCGGTGAGAACGGCGCGGGCAAGACCAACCTGCTGGAGGCGGCCTACCTCGCGCTGACCGGCCAGACCGACGTGACCCGCTTGGAACAGCTGGTGCAATCGGGCGAGCAGGAGGCATATGTGCGCGCCGACCTGGAATCGGGCGGCAGCCTGAGCGTGCAGGAGGTCGGCCTGGGACGGGGGCGGCGGCAGCTCAAGGTAGACGGTGTGCGGGTGCGTGCGGGCGACCTACCGCGCGGCAGCGCGGTGTGGATCCGTCCCGAGGACAGCGAACTGGTGTTTGGCTCGCCCAGCGTGCGCCGGGCCTACCTGGACTCGCTGCTCTCGCGCCTGAGTGCGCGCTACGGCCAGCAGCTCACCCGTTACGAGCGCACCGTCTCGCAGCGCAACGCGGCCCTGCGCGGCGGGGAGGAGTGGGCCATGTCGGTGTGGGACGACGCGCTGGTGGGCCTGGGAGGGGAGATCATGAAGTTCCGTCGCCGGGCCCTGACCCGGCTGGGCGAACTGGCCTCGGAATCCAACGCGGCGCTGGGCAGCCGCAAGGCCCTGGAACTGACCCTGCTGGAATCCACCACGCCCGAGACCTACGCCGCCGATCTGGCCGCGCGGCGCGGCGAGGAGGTGTCGCGCGGGTCCACCGTGACCGGGCCGCACCGCGACGATCTGACGCTGACGCTGGGCGGGCTGTCGGCGGGTGAATATGCCAGCCGGGGCGAGGGGCGCACGGTGGCCCTGGCGCTGCGCCGCGCCGAGCTGGAACTGCTCGCCGAGCGCTTTGGCGAGCAGCCGGTGCTGCTCATCGACGACTTCAGCGCCGAACTCGATCCGGGGAGGCGGGCCTTTTTGCTGGAGCTGGCGGCGGGCGTGCCGCAGGCCATCGTGACCGGCACCGAGCGCCCTCCCGGCGCCGCCCTGCACTACCGGGCGCAGGCGGGCCGGTTCACGCCCGCCGACGCCCCCGCTTCCGAGCTGGACGGGCTGACGGCACTGCCGCTGGAGGTCCACATATGAGCCGTGACCGGTACAACGGAGAACGCAACAACCGGGGCCGCCGCTTGAGTGGACCGCGCGGCCTCGGGGAACTGATGGGCGCCACCCTGGGCACGGCGCGCATTGCCAAGGGGGTGGGCCGGGCGCGGGCGATCCTGGCGTGGCCGGGCGCGGTCGGGCCGGAGATTGCCCGCATCACGCGGCCCCGCTCGCAGCAGGGCGGGGTGTTGTTCGTGGAGGTCCGTGACAGCGCCACCGCCCACCATCTCACCATGCAGCGCCACCACTTTCTCAAGGCGCTAAATGCCGCGCTGAGCGACGCTCCGCTGAGCGAGATCCGCTTCAGCGTGGGCAGCGTCCGTGTGCCGGCGCTGGCCCCCACGCCCGCACCGCTGCCCGCCCCCGACCGTGAGCGTGCCCGCGAACTGGTGCAGGAGGTGGGTGAGGACCTGCGTCCGGCCGCCCTGCGCGCTGCCGAGGCCATTACCCGCTCGCGCAAGTGGCGCGAGGCCCAGGGCTGGCGCCCGTGCCCGGTGTGCGGCGAGGCCAGCCGCGAGCAGCCGTGCCGTGCGTGCGCCCTGACGTTGGAGGACCCCATCGTCCGGCGGCTGTCGCGGACGCTGCTGCGCCACCCCGAACACCTGCTGGACCTGCCCGACATGCTGGGTGACAGCGGGGCCAACGCGGCCCGTCACCTGGCCCTGCAGCGCCTGGAAGAGCAGCTGGAACTGCTTGCCCTGGAATGTGTGCGCAGCGGCCAGGAGGGGGGCTACCGCGAATTCCTGGCGCAGCAGGCGGCGGTGTATCTGGCCCTGAAATTGCGGCGGCCGCGCGCGGCGCTGAAGCCCTCGGACCACGCGCTGCTGCCCGGCGGGGCCCGCAAGGTGCTCGGGGCAGGTCGTCCCCCCGGTTTTCCCCCGGAACGGTGAAGCCCACGCTGGTCGCGCCCCGGCGGGCGGGGGTATCGTGACCGCATGACCGACGCCCCCCCTTCCCCCGGCGTGCCCGGCGGCAGCGCTTCTCCGTCCTCGGCCCAGCACCGCGCCGCCGCGCCGCGTGCCGTGCGGGTGGCGGTGCTCACCATCAGTGACACCCGCACGGCCGAGACCGACACCAGCGGGCAGTACCTGCTGGGCGAACTGAAGGCGGCCGGCCACGAGGTGGTGCAGTACCGGGTGGTGCGCGACGACGCCGTGCAGATTCGCTCCGCGCTGGTGCAGTTCGTGCGGGAGGCGACGGTGGTGCTCTCCAGCGGCGGCACCGGCCTGACCGGGCGCGACGTGACCGTGCCGGTGGTCGAGTCGCTGATTACCAAGCCCATTCCTGGTTTCGGAGAGCTGTTCCGCATGCTCAGCTACCAGCAGGTCGGCGGCGCGGCGATGCTTTCCCGGGCGCTGGGGGGCCTGTGCCGGGGCGCGGCAGTCTTCGCCATGCCCGGCAGCCTGAATGCCGTCCAGACTGCGTGGGAGGGCATTCTGCGCGACGAGATCGGCCACCTGGCCTTCGAGGTCGAGCGCCACGGGCAGCCCGGCGTGATCACCGGCGGCCCGTCCGTGTCTTCACCTTCCGTCCCGGCTGCGCCGGCCCGGCCCGCCACACCTGCGAACGGGGGCGTGGCGGCTGGACTGGGCCGACACCGCCGGGAGGAGCGCTGATCCGGACCCGGGGTGACGGAACCCCCGGGACCCTTGCCGCAAGAGAAGTCGCCCCGAGTCCGGAGGGGCCCCGCCCGCTGGGAGTTACGTGATGTCAGACACACCGTTCATCCTGTTGCAGACCGCCGTACAGCTCCCCGCGCCGTCTTCCGGGGCCACCGTGGAGCTGCTGGCAGGAGTGCCGCTCAGCGCCGCCCTGCTCGCCCTGACGCCCATCACTGAAATCACCCTGCCCTTCGCGCTGGCCCTCGGGCTGATCGCGCTGTACTGGCTGCTGCGGGTGGCGCGGGAGGCCCGACTGGGGTATCTGCCGCGCGTGGCGTGGTGGGCGCTGCCGGGGCTGGCCCTGCTGCTGCTGACGCCCACGCTGGATGTTCCGGCCCTGTTCGGAATCGGGGCGGCGGCGCTGCTGCTCGCTGAGTTCTGGCCGCTGCCGTATCGCCGCGTGGCCACGCGGCCCTCGCCCGCATGGCCGCTGGTGGGTCTGCTGGGCGGGGTGGCCCTGATGGCAGCGGTTCTGAACGCCCCAGACCCGCAGCCACTGGCGTTTGTGGCCGCCGTGGGCGCGCTGCTCGCCGGGGCGGCGGGGCTGCTGGGCGTGGTGCTGTATCCGGGCCGGGGCACCGGCGGGGCCGTCGCCGCAGGCCGCCCGTCCCCCCTGAACTTTCAGGCCCGCTGGCACCGCACGGTGACCCCCGAGTGGCCGGACCTGAGTGTGACGCTCAGCGAGCGTGGAGCACACCTCAAGAACATCTCGCGGCGTCCACTGCTGCTCGCCGGGTGGTCGCCGGCCGGCATCAATGCGTGGTACCGGGTGCGCGGCCCCGACGGCCGGGTGCTCGCCGAACTGCGCGCCGGGCAGGAGGCGCTGCTCCCCATGAACGGGCGCGACAGCGGCGTACGGGTGTGGTATGGCCCGGACCCTTCCAGCGATCCGCACCTGTTCCGCGCCGACTGGACCCCCACGGCGCGGGCCGACCAACGCGTGCTGAACTGAAGCCCGGATGGGCGGAGCGCCGCCCGCTTCTCACGCCTATCAGGCGGCGGGCAGGTATGGTGGGCAGATCGTGAGTTTGGTGTTTGACTGGACGGCGCTCAGGGCGCTGACACATGGAGACGGCACCGGGGGCACGCTGCGCCGCGAGGCCAGCGATTTCCGGGTAGAAGAGGTGCCGGCCTATGCGCTGGCCGGGCAGGGAGAGCACCTGTACCTGCGTGTAGAGAAAACCGGGCACACCACCGCCCATGTGCTGCGCGAACTGGCTGCTCAGCTGGGCATTCGCGAGCGCGACATTGGCGTCGCGGGCCTCAAGGACCGCCACGCGGTCACGACCCAGTGGCTGAGTGTTCCGGCCAAGCATGAGGAGCGGCTGGGACAGTTCCAGCTCGGCGGCGTGCGGATTCTGGAAACCACCCGGCACGGCAACAAGCTGGGCATGGGCCACCTGCGGGGCAACCGTTTCGTGGTGCGGGTGCGCGGAGCGCCGGACCAGGCCGGGGCGGCGGCGGAGGCCCTGCAACTCCTGAAGGACAGTGGGGTCCCCAATTACTTCGGGCCGCAGCGCTTCGGGCTGGGCGGCCTGAATGCCGAGGAGGGATTGAGGGTGCTGCGCGGAGAGTCACGGCTGCGCGATCCGCGCGTGCGGCGCTTTCTGACCGCCAGCGTGCAGAGCGCGGTGTTCAATGCCTTTGTCAGCCTGCGGCTGGAGCGCGGCGTGTTCGCGGGACTGCTCACGGGCGACATGGCCAAGAAGCATGACACCGGCGGGGTCTTCATGGTCGAGGACGCGGCCCTGGAGTCGCCGCGGGCCGCCCGGGGAGAGGTCAGCGCCACCGGTACCCTGTTCGGCAAGAAAACCCGGCCGCTGGTTCTGGAAGCCGGTGAGCTGGAGCGCGAGGCCCTGTCCGCCTTTGGCCTGACTCCACAGGTGTTCACCTCGCGCCATGGGGACCGCCGCCTGACTCGCGTCTTTCTGGAGGACGGCTCGGTGGTTCCCGAGGAGGACGGGTACACCATGGCCTTCACGCTACCCCGCGGCAGTTTTGCCACCAGCGTGCTGCGCGAGGTGATGAAGACGGGAGTAGACGGTCCGGCGCTGGCCGAGGCGGAGCACAACGGTGCAGAACTGGACGGTGAGGCAGATGACCGGGATGCAGAAGGCCCGTTTCAGGACATCCCGGAGGCCCACGGATGAACGTTGCCCGGCTGTGGCTGCTGATCGCCGGGCTGTCGGGGGGCCTGAGCGCGGGAGCCAACGCGGTGCAGGGCGTGCCGGGAATGTCGGCGGCGCTGTCGTTGTCTCCGACCTACGGCGGCGCGCTGGTCACGGGCCGGGTGCGCGTGCCGCGCAACAATGAACTCACCGGCGTGTGGAGCAGCGTGGGCCGCGCCCGCCTCATGAAGTGCACCCCGCGCTGCGGGGTCGTGTCGGCGGTGCCCATCCAGGGCAGCGTGATTCTCAGCTCGGACTCGGGCTACCGCGTGGTGCTGGGCGGCAAGTTCAGGACCGGCCAGAAGGTCAGCCTGGTCCTGCGCTTCCGCGAGGGCACAGTGGTCAACGTCATGGCGACGGTGGGGCGCTGAGCGCGGGCACCCCCCAACCCGCCTTTCTGGGGGCCACCTACGGCACGCCGGACGACCGGGTTCGCCTGACGGCCGCTTCGCGGACTTCGCGCCCGGCAGAGCGGGAACCGCAGGACTGGGCAGCGGGGAACTGGGCCATCATCACGGCCTGGAATCCGGCCGGTCAGCGCCAGCCCGACGCCGACAACCGGCGGGCCGAAGGAGCCCTGCTCGCCATGATCCAGGACCGCCCGTTCCGGATGGGAATCAACGGTGACGGTGGGTGGGCCGAGCCGTCGGTGATTCTGAGCCGCGTCTCCCTGCGGGAGGCTGCGGCGCTGGGCCGGCATTTTGGGCAGGCGGCGGTGCTGTTCGGAGTGGGCCGCCGGGCCGCCCTGGTGTGGCTGTGGCCCGGGAGGATGGTGATCGAGCGGCGCTGGGTGACTTCCTCAGCGTGAACGAAAAAAGGCTCCCGCAGGAGCCTCTGATTTGAAACTTGCCTTCAGGAGAACTTGACGCCCTGCGACTTCAGCACCCGGCGGGCCGTGTCGGTGGGCTGTGCGCCCTGGGCGAGCCAGTGCTGGGCACGCTCCACGTTGACCTTCAGGTAGTTCTCCGAGGTCTTGCGGGGATCGTAGTGGCCCAGGTTCTCGATGTAGCCCCCGTCGCGCGGACGGCGCGAATCGGTGACGACGATGCGGTAGTGGGGGTTATGGGTGGAACCGAAACGGGACAGGCGAATCTTGACCATGCGAGTGGACCTCTGAGGGGGGGGTTTTTGAGGGTACTGCTCCCGCTAGGATGGCGGGGTTCATGCGGGCCGACAGCAGCCAACCGGGCCGCGCACCGAAGCAGAGTATCAGGGCCGCGTGAGGAAAGGCAAGGGGTCCTAGAACCCCGGCGGTACCGGCACACCGTCCTGGCGATACTGAAAGGCCATGCGCTGCGGCCCGATGATCTGCGAGCCGCCCACCGTACCCAGCGGCGTGCCGCGCTCGACCCGGTTGCCCACGCTGACCAGCGGATCGCGCAGGCCGAAATAGGCGCTGACCGTGCTGGAATGGTCGACGAGGACCACCCAGCCCAGCGAGGCGTAGTACGTCACCGCCATCACGTTGCCTTCCAGCGCACAGACGGCCTGGGCATCGTCCGTACCGGCCAGCACGACCCACGGCGAGCCGTCCGAGCCGTAGGGCAGGCTGACCCGCCCGCCCGGCAGCGGAAAGCCCAGCGGTCCGGTCAGGGCCGGCAGCGGGGTCAGTTCCTGCTCGATTCTCTGCTGAACCTGCTCGACCTGCTCGCTGCGTTGTTGCAGGGCCGCCTGCTCACGCTGCAGCTGAAGTTCGCGTTGCCGCTGGCTTTCCTGCTGGGCGGCGAGCTGCTGCTGGGCCCGCACGCGGGCCTGTTCGGCGGCCCTTTGCGAGGCCTGCCGGGCAGCCTGCTGGCGCTGGGCCTGCAGGCGGGCTTCCAGGGCAGCCTGCGCGGCGGCGCGCTGCCGGGCCTGCTCACGCGCGACCCGCTCCTGCTCGGCCTTGACCCGGGCCAGACGCAGGGCCTCCTGCCGGGCGCGTTCCTGGGCCTCGCGGATGCGGCGCTGTTCCTCCTCGCGGCGGCGGCGTTCCTCGGCCAGACGGCGCTGACGCTCGGCCTCAATGCGCTGGCGTTCGGCGACCACCTGGGTTACCAGTGTGTCGATGGTGCGGGCGGTCAGGGCGCGCTCGGCCTGGCGCTGGGCGGCCAGGGTCCGCTGGCCCTGCTCGCTGGAGCGCAGCCTGGCCAGCAGCTGGTTCTGCTGGGTGCGCCGGGCCTTCAGGCTGTTCAGGGCAGCCGTGCGCTGGGCCTGCAGGTCGCGCAGCTGCCGGGTCTGCTGGTCCTGCTGCTGCCGCTGCTCCTCCAGGGTCTGCACCTCGTCTTTCAGGTTCTGAATGATGCCCGCGTTGTAGCGGGCGGCCAGATTCGAGTACCGCAACCGGATCAGCAGGTCCGACAGGCTGCGCGACTGAGACAGCAGCCCCAGGTAATCGCCGCTGCGGCTGCGGTACATGGTGTTCAGGATCTCGCGCACGTCGCTCTTCAGGCGCTCGACCCGGGTCTGCGTGACCGACAGCTGGGAGGTCGTGTCGGCGAGCTGCCGCTCGGCCTGGTCCGTGCGGACATTCAGGGCGGCCAGCTCGTTTTCCAGCTCCGCCACCTGCGCGGCCAGGGCGTCGAGCTGCGCGAGCGTTTCCTTTTGCTGCGCGCTGAGGTTCTGGATGTTCCCGCGCAGCCGCTCCAGTTCCTTGGCCTGCTGGGCGCTGAGCTGCTTTTGCTCTTTCAGTTCGCGTTGCAGCTGTTCCAGGCGCTGACTGGTCGTGGGCAGTTGCAGCGCAGGTCTGGCCGGGCGGGTGCTGACCGGCGGCGCCGCGCTGGAGGATGGAGCCGTCTGCGCTCCCACCCCACCGATCAGCAGCGCGCCCAGCAGCATGGCCGCAGTCGACCGGACGGCCACCGTATCCGGCCCGCGGCGCGGCGCCCCTTGCCTCACTCCAGCTCCCGCAGGTAGCGCCGGGTGGCGAACAGACTGCCCACCAGCCCCACAAGCACGCCGAGCACGGCCACCCCGCCGAGCACCGGCAGCAGCGTCTCGGGATCGGTTACTACCGGGAACACCGGGGCCAGCTCGCGCACGCGCCCGGCCAGGCCCAGGTAGGTGGGCGTCAGCAGCGCCAGCGCCAGCGCCGCCGCCACGATGCCCACAAGCAGGCCCTCGATCACGTGGGGCATGCGGATAAACGCGCGGGTTGCGCCCAGCAGCCGCATCACGCTGATCTCGTCGCGCCGGGCATACATCGCCACCCGCACCGCATTCAGGATATTGAACAGGGTGCCCAGCAGCAACAGGCCGACCAGGGCGTACCCCGAGCCGCGCACGGCCGTGAGCGTCCGCACGGTGGGGTCCACGTAGCCGGCGCCGTATTCCACGTCCTCCACACCGCTGAGCTGAGAGACCGCCGCCGCCACCGTGCGCGAGTCTTCCACCCGACTGACCTTCATGCGCAGGGTATCGGGAAAGGGATTGCCCACCAGATCCGCCGCGTCGCGGGTGTACGGCGAGTCGCGGGTCATCTCGTCGAGGACCTGCTCACGCGTGACCAGCCGCGCCTCGCGGACCTGCGGCAGCGCCCGCACCTGGGCGAGCAGGTCCGCCTCGGCGGCCTCGGGCTTCAGGAAGGCGGCGACTTCCACCTGCGATTCCAGCTGGGCCAGCGTGCGGTCCACGTTCAGGGTGAGCAGCAATACGAAGCCCAGCATCAGCAGGGTCAGGGTCATGGTCACCAGCGTGGCGAGCGTCGCCGTGATGTTGCCGCGCATGGCGAGTAGCGCCTGGCGGAGGTGGTACCTCACAGCGCGTACCCGCCGTAGGGATCGTCGCGCACCAGTTTGCCCTTGCGCAGCGTCAGGGTGCGGTGGCGGTAGGTTTCCACCAGTTCACGGGCGTGGGTGGCAACGATAACCGTGGTGCCGCGCAGGTTGACATTCTGCAGCACCTTGAGCACCTCGCGGCTGTTCTCCGGGTCGAGGTTGCCGGTCGGTTCGTCGGCGAGCAGCAGTGGGGGGTCGGCCACGATGGCCCGCGCGATGGCGATGCGCTGCTGTTCGCCCTGCGAGAGCTGCACCGGCAGGGCATGCTTCTTGTGTTCCAGCCCCACCGTGCGCAGCGCCGCCGTGACCCGCGAAGGCCACTCGCGCTGGTGAACGCCGGTGACCCGCAGCGCGAAGGCCACATTGTCGAAGGCGTTCAGGTGCGCGAGCAGCAGGTTGTCCTGAAACACCGTTCCCATGCGCCGGCGCAGCAGCGCGGTGCGGCGGCCCCGGTAGTGCGACAGCGGCTCGCCCGCCACCCGGACCTCGCCGCCGGTGGGCAGCGCCCGCTTGAGCACCAGGTTCATGAAACTGCTCTTGCCCGCACCCGAGTGGCCCACCAGATACGCGAACTCTCCCTTGCCGATGCGCAGGCTCACGTCGTCCAGCGCCAGGGTATGGGTCACCGGATATGCCAGCGAAACGTTGTGGAACTGGATCACGCGGCCACCGCAGCGGCGCCGGGACCCAGGCGGGCCGCGGCCGGACAGACCCGGCAGGTGCTGAGGGCCGGGAAGCGCACCCCAAGCGCGATAAAGACGGCGACGTTCAAAGACAGGCTGTTCATGCTCGCCGCCCAGCATAGCCCAGACCCCCTCTATACCGTAAAGAAATGGTCAGGGAGCCGCACACCCGGGGAGCCAGAGCTGTCACCTCGGCCTCAATAGGGCTTCACCTGCCCACACTATCCTGTAGGGGTGAATGCCAAACGCCTGACCATTGTGGGGGCCGCGCTGACGGCCACGGCCGCCGTTGCCTACGCGCAGCTCGGCGGCTACTCCCAAACCAACCTCACCAATTCTGCCGTCGGCAAGACGTTGCTGGACGTGATCGGGGATCTCAAGCAGTATTACCTCTACCCGGTGGACGAGGACAAACTGCTGCGCGGCGCGATCAACGGCGCGGTGGGCAGCCTGAACGATGAATTCACCTACTACAGCCAGCCTGAAGACAATGCCATCGACGCCGAGAACCTTGCGGGCAACTTCTACGGCATCGGCGTGCAGCTCGTCGCTGCCAACCCGGACGGCACCGGGGGCAAGATCGACAATGTGTTCAAGACCGGGGCGGCCATCGCCGCGGGCGTGCAGATCGGTGACGTGTTCGTCAAGGTGGACGACACCGAGGTGATCAACAGCAAGCTCAACGAGATCGTGCGTCTGGTACGCGGCAAGCAGGGCACCACCGTCACCATCACCTTCGCGCGGGGGGGCAAGCCCTACACCGTCAAGATGGAGCGCCAGCCGGTGACCATCGTGGATGTGGAACAGACCATTCTGCCCGGCAACGTGGGCTACATCGCGCTGAACACCTTCTACAACGAGAAGGTCAGCCAGCAGTTCCGCGCCGCCGTGGCCGACATGAAGAAGAAGAACGTGCAGAAGCTGATTCTGGACCTGCGCGACAACGGTGGCGGTCTGCTCAATGCCGGGGTGGACGTGGCCGATCAGTTCCTGCAGAGCGGTCCCATCGTGAGCCTGCGCGACCGCAACAAGAAGACCGAGGTCTTCGGCACTGCCCGCAACCAGCCCACCGACTACACCGGCAAACTCGTGGTGCTGGTGAACAAGAACAGCGCGTCCGCCTCCGAGGTTGTTTCCGGGGCGCTGCAGGACAAGGGCCGGGCACAGGTCATCGGGGAGCAGACCTTCGGTAAGGGTGTGGCCCAGATTCCGATCAATCTGCCCGACGGCGGCAAGGTCGCCATCGTGAACAGCGAGTGGTTGACCCCCAAGGGCCGCCAGATCCACAAGAAGGGCGTTACGCCCGATATCGTGGTGAAGGACACCCGCAACACCACGGCGCTGAACTTCAGCGGCAGCGGTCTGACGGCGGGCGACAAGATCACCCTGAACGTGGGGGGCAAGCCCGTGACGGTCACCGCCGACAAGGACGGCAAGTTCACCTACACCGGCGAGGTCAAGCGTCCGACCCGCAGCGCCACCCAGGGTGAGGCTGTGGTGGACGTGCAGAACGACGCCATTTTGCAAAAGGCCCTGGACCTGCTGAAGTAATCAGGGAATCCGGGCCAAACTCAAAGATTGCCCCTCCCCGGCTGTTGCGGGAGGGGCAATCTTTTGGGCGGTTGGTCCCTACTTGCCGACAAACACCGCGGTGGTCAATCCCGGCACGGTCACGCCGTTGCCGCTGACCTTGCTCGTCTTGACCACGGGATCGCTGCTCGCGGCCAGGGCCGGGTGCAGGCTCAGCTTCAGGCCGGCCAGGGCCGCGTCGTTCAGGGTCACGGCCTTGCCGCCTCCGTTGAAAACCACCACGATGTTCTTATAGGGATTGGTCGGGCTGACCGCGCCGCTGAGCTTCATGGCAATCACGCCGGGAAGCTGTTTGGGGCCCGTATTCAGGAAGGTCAGGCCGCGCTGCACCTGCGCCGCCGTTTCCATGCGGAACAGGTCCGAGGAGTAGCGCACCCGCAGGAACTCGCGGTAAGAATCGAAGGCCCGCTGGATGTCGGCCGGGCTGGGCTTCAGCGCCGCGTTGCCCAGGATGGGGCGGTACAGGTCCCAGTTGCCCCCGTTCTTCTCGGCCATCGGGAGGCCCCGGCCGAAGCCGTTGGTCTGCCCGGTCCAGTCGATGGTGTTGAACCAGTCGCCGCTGTTGTAGCTGTCGGTGTCGAAGCTCTTGGAGCGCAACAGGTCGTCGCCCGAGGTGCTGAAGGGCAGGCCCTGCCCCAGCAGGATGAGGCTGTTGGCCAGGTTCTGCATGCGGGTGCGCTGGGCCGGGGTCGCGTTCAGCGGGGCCTTGAGCAGCACGGCGTCGTAGAGGGTCTGGTTGTCGTGGGCGCTGGCGTAGTTGATGCTCTCTCGGGGAGAGGCGGCGTATCCGGCCGGAGCGTCACCGTATTTGATTCCCGCGCCCGTCACGGTCTGTCCCGCCGCGTTGGTCAGTTTGTAATCGCGCAGGTTGCCGGTCAGGCCCACGCGGATCAAGTCGGAGAGTTGCAGCAGCTTGGCCGCGTCGGTGTTGCCCGGCTGCCCATTGGGCAGGCCCACCAGCCCGGTGGCGAAGCCCTGTTCCTGCAGGCCTCCAAACGGGTTGCCCCCCCGCACCGCGTCCCGGATGCGGTCGTTGAAGGTGCCGATGCCCTGACCGTACATGTTGGTCTGGGTGGCGTTCACGCCGCGCTTGTTGCCCTGAACCTCGCCGAAGTCCCAGCCCTCGCCGTACAGGTAGATCTGCTTGCCGTCCACACCGTCTTTCGAGACGGTCAGGGCGTCCAGCGCCGCGCGGGCCGCCGCCATATCCGAAACGAGGTGGTGGCCCATCAGGTCGAAGCGGAACCCGTCTACCTTGTAGGCTTTCGCCATCAGAACCAGGGTGTCCAGCATCAGCCGGCGCATCATGGTGTGTTCGGTGGCGGTGTTCGAGCAACACGTGGAGTTCTCCACGCCGCCGTTCACGTTCAGGCGGTGGTAGTAGCCGGGAACAATCTTGTCCAGCACGCTGCGTTCCGCCTGGCCCGCCGCGTTGGTGTGGTTGAAGACCACGTCCTGAATCACGCGCAGGCCCGAGGCGTTGAGCGCCATGACCATCTGGCGGTATTCCCTGGTGCGCTCGCCCGGCTTCACCGCGTAGCTGCCCTCGGGCACCATGTAGTGGTACGGGTCATAGCCCCAGTTGTAGGGATCGGCGTCCCTGACGGCGTTCACGGCCTTTTGCTGTTCCTCGCTGTTGGAAGCGAATTTGCTCAGGTCGCTGCCCACCGACTTCCAGGCCTCCTTGTTCTCGTCGATGGTGGCGATGTCGAAGGTGGGCAGCAGGTGGATGGCCTTCAGTCCCGCGTCGGCCAGCGCCCGGAGGTGTTTCATGCCGTCGCTGCCGCTCTGGGTGAAGGCCAGGTAGGTGCCACGCTGCGCGGCCGGGACGGTCCGGTCGGCGGCACTGAAGTCGCGCAGGTGCAGTTCGTAGAAGCTGAGGTCATTCACAGAGCGCAGCGCGGGCTTTTTCAGCGTGTCCCATCCGGTGGGCTTCTGCGCGGGGTCGTTCAGGTCGGTCAGCAGGCTGCGCGTGCTGTTGAGCGTCAGGCCCACCGAATAGGGGTCGGTCACGAGGTTGGTCTCGATTTTTCCCGTGCTGGGCGCGAAGACCCGGGTCTCGAACCGGTAGGCGCGGTTCTTCCAGCCCGCGTCGCCGGCCGCCGTCCAGACCCCGTTTTCCCCCCGGGTCATGGGTACGGTTTTCTCGTTCCCGCCGTCGGCGTCACTCAGGCGCAGTTTCACGTCCTGGGCGGTGGGGGCCCAGACCCGCACGGTGGGCATGTTGCCCGTCCAGGTTACGCCCAGCGGCCCGCTGTAGGCGTACAGATCGTCCAGCGCCCACGCGGTCTGCACTCCGGTCGCGTCCAGCACAGTGCCGTCCGGCATCACCGAGGACACCGCCAGCTGCCCGCGCAGCGCCGCTGCTATCTTGCCCCGGTCCTCTGCACGCACCCGCAGCAGGGTGTAACCGGCCAGATAGGGGGCTTTGGCCTTGAGCGCCGGCGTCAGTCCGCCCGCGGCCTCCAGGGTCAGGGTCGTGCCGCCGTCCACGCCTGCCGGGGTGAGCTTCAGCGAGGCATCCTGTGCGGTGTGCAGCGTCAGCAGCGCCCCCGGCTGCACGAAGTCCGGTTTGACGGCCACCAGATCGCGCTCCAGCATGATCGCCCGCTGCTTTTTCAGGTCGCCCACCTGCCGCACGCTGGTGTCCGGTTTGGTGGTGTTGACCGCCGTATTGCCGCTGACGATCCACGCCTGGGCGCTGCCGGCCGGGTTGGCCTGTGCGGCGCTCAGGGTCATGTCCGGGCCTGGGTCCTTTTCATCGCCCTTGTGGATGATGAAGTTCAGTTTCTTCCAGTCGGTTTTCATCGGCACGTCCCAGTACACGCCAAAGCCGTTGCTGCCGGTCTGGTTCAGCGGCGCGGTCCACTCGGTGGGTGTGCTGGTGTCCTCCCAGACGTGCAGGCCCCAGCCGTCGTATTTGCCGTCCGGGCGGTAATAGTTGATGCGCGCGGTGTTGGCGGGGACCGGCGCGTCCTGCGCGACGTAGGCAAAGTCGGCCTTGCCGCTGCGGACCAGCACCTCGCGTCCCTGGGTCGGGTCGGCGAACAGGTCCGGGCCCGGATCCTTCTCATCGCCCTTGTGGACGATGAAGCCCACCTTGGCTGCGCCTGCCTTGAGGGGCACGTCCCAGTACGCGCCGCCCGCGTCCACGCCGGTCTGGGGCAGGGGCTTGCTCCATTCCACCGCGGCGGTGGTGTCTTCCCAGACGTGCAGGCCCCAGCCGTCATATTTGCCGTCGGGCCGCAGGTAGCGCACGCGCAGCACGTTCTGCGCGATGGGTGGGGTGGTCTGGGCGGTCTGGGCGAGCACCGCCAGCGGGGAGGCCAGCGCGGACGGTGCTGTGGGAGCGGGAAGGGTTTGTGCGGCGGCCGCAGCAGCCAGCGCGAGCGTCAGAAACGTTGCCATCGTTTTCATGTAGGGCGTCAGTGTACCCGCTGGCGGCGGCGCTGCCCTCCTGCAAAGGCCCAACCACGCTGAACCCGTCTTGGTCCTCGGCACACCTGCCCGCCGCCCGCGCCCCCTACCCTGAACCCATGACCGGACACACCAGTGACGAGCACTTTGACGAGAAGCCCGAACACCACAGCGACGCCGAAAGCCTGCGCAAGATTCCCGAGCGCTATGAGCACAATCCCGATGTCGTTCAGGACGGCCCCGGCAACCCCGACATCGGGACGGAGGAGCCCGAGGACACCACCACCCTGCCGGGCCGTGTCTCCATCTGAGTCGACTTCAGCCCGAGCGGGGTTCCGCCCCGCCGGGCGGCCTGTAGGTCACGGCACGACCACCGTTCCCAGGGCGCCATAATTGCCCAGCACGGCTGCGCCCACCGCCGCGGCGGTCCCCTCGCGTACCAGCGCGA